>CAZFWQ010000009.1:18587-24982 GCA_964522755.1 uncultured Oscillospiraceae bacterium
GGCAGATGGACTGAAACTGTTACGGCGGAAGGTTTTCCGGCAACAGGAACCAGAGACCCAGGAGGATAAATGGAACAGCTTTCCGGAGTTGTGGAACGCATCACATTTTCAAACGAGCAGAGCGGTTTTGCCGTTGTCAAGCTCAAGTCGAAAGGGTTTCCTGAACTGGTCGCAGTGGTCGGCAGCCTCGCCGGCGTGCGCGTGGGTTCCACTGTGGCGCTGAAAGGGGAATGGCGCAATGACAGCCAGTTCGGCCGGCAGTTTGCCGCGTCCGGCTACGAAGAGACCGTGCCCGCAACCCTGGCCGGTCTTGAGAAATACCTCGGCAGCGGCCTCATCAAAGGCATTGGACCGGAATACGCGAAAAAAATCGTGAAAACGTTCAAAAACAAAACGATGGACATCCTCGAGGAAAACCCCGATGAACTTATCAGGGTCCCTGGAATCGGCTCAAAACGGGTTGCCTTGATAAAGAAGGCATGGATCGAACAGAAGGAAATCAAGAACCTGATGCTTTTTCTCCAGAATCATGACGTATCCACACATTTTGCCGGAAAGATCTATAAAGCCTATGGGGACGCAAGCATCAGGACCGTACGGGACAATCCTTTCCGGCTGGCCGACGACATATGGGGCATCGGTTTCCGCACCGCCGACGCCATCGCCGCGAAACTCGGCGTGGACCCGCATTCCCACGCACGCTGCCGGTCCGGCATCCTGTATGTGATGAATGAACTGGCAGGAGAAGGACATTGCTATGTGACGCGGCCCCAGCTGGCCAAGGCCTGCGAAAAACTGCTTGATCTCCCGGAGCCCGTCATCACGGATGCGCTGACGAAGATGGCCGCTGCCCGCGACATCGTTGTGGAAAGCATCGGAAAGCCTGCCGGGCTGCGGCTTGCAGAAACGATGCGCGGATATGACGCCTCCATGGAAAAGATGGCAGTCGCGAATTCGGCAGGCGACCATGATTCGTCACATTCAGCCTTCACTGCGGGCCAAACGCGGGAAAACGGGGTGACCACCTCGCCGGCAACCTCTCCGGCAGCCATTGATCCGGCATCCCGGGATGCCGCATTGTGGCTGCCATCCTATTGGTACGCGGAGACAGGGGCTGCAGCCAGGATGCTGGCGATTATGGGAAAGGAGAGCCCGTACCGTCTGGCCGACCCGGAGCAGGTCCTCGACAAAACCGCAGGGGAAGCCGGCATCACATATGATCCGATTCAGAAGGAAGCTGTCCGCAAGGCTGTTTCCGCCAAATGCACCATTCTCACGGGAGGGCCCGGAACCGGAAAAACAACCACGACGCTTGCCATACTGAAAGTGTTTGAAGCACTCGGAGCCAAAGTGCTTCTGGCCGCCCCCACGGGCCGTGCCGCGAAACGCCTTTCGGAAACAACCGGGCGGGAGGCGAAGACCCTGCATCGCCTTTTGGAGTACAAACCGCCCAAAGGCTGCACACGCAACGCGGAAAATCCCCTGGAATGCGATGTGCTTGTGGTTGATGAGACATCAATGGTGGATATCCAGCTGTTTTACGATCTGCTGCTGGCAGTACCCGACGAAACCGTCCTTCTGCTGGTGGGAGATGCGGACCAGCTGCCATCCGTTGGCGCCGGCAATGTCCTTCTGGACGTGATGAACTCCGGAAGGGTGTCCGTAGTCCGGCTGACCCGCATTTTCCGCCAGGCGGAAGGTTCCGCCATCATCATGAACGCGCACCGTATCAACCGGGGTGAGTTTCCGGATCTGAAACCCGGGAAGGACGCGGATTTCTTTTTCATTGAAAGGGAGGACCCCCTGCAGATCGCCGAAACAATCCGCGACCTGTGCACGAGGCGGCTTCCGGATCATTACGGGGTGAATCCGATTGCCGACATACAGGTGCTCTGCCCGATGCAGCGCGGCGAAACGGGGGCCATGCAGCTGAACCACATGCTGCAGGCCGCGATGAATCCTTCACCTGAAACGGTGCGGTATGCGGGAACATCTTATCGGCTTGGCGACAAAGTCATGCAGATCCGCAACAACTACGATAAGAATGTGTTCAACGGGGACACGGGCATCATTTCACACATTGATACCGTTGAAGGGACCGTTTCAATCCGTTTCGACGGCATCCCGGTTTCCTACGAGGTATCGGAACTGGACGAAGTCATGCTTGCCTATGCAACGACCGTGCACAAGGCGCAGGGAAGCGAGTACCCGATTGTCGTGGCCCCCGTCAGCATGCAGCACTACATGATGCTGCAGCGGAACCTGCTGTATACCTGCGTGACGCGTGCCAGGCGCCTGTTCGTGCTCGTGGGCACCAGGAGGGCCATTTCCATGGCCGTTGCAAACAACAGAATCAGGAAGAGGAATACCAGGTTGGCGGAGAGGCTGCGCATGGCGGCTTCTGCGGTCGGCCCGCCCCTGCAGGGAGGATGACGGCCACGGAATAACCACGCCTGCGTTGTTTGCGGCCGTCATTTCACAGTCATTTCCACCTGTCATTTCCACCCTTGCAAGGAATGACCCATGTGTTATAATAAGCAGTACCAGCAAGCCCTGTCAGGCAATGGAGGTTTTCATGAAACACATCAAGACACTGAACGGTCCCACATTGAACAAGGATCTGAAGAAAGCGGGATGCGGCGAATGCCAGACATCCTGTCAATCTGCCTGTAAGACATCATGCACCGTCGCCAACCAGAAATGCGAGCGCAATGCGACGGAACGCTGACACAGGGCATATTCTGAAGAAATCCGCATTTTGCGCTTATTATTTCAATCCAGCCAGTTGCAGGTGAGATCAGCCAAGACAGTCATCCCCCATGAAAATCATAAATGCAGGAAGCCGTGTGCAAAAATCGGGCTTAGCGATAAGCCCTTTTTCCATGTTTATGGGATTGCCGCGCGCATGCGAACCGACTCATCATCCTGGAGGTCCAGATGGTTCATTCTTTTCACATTGACGGCACATACATGGCTCTGGACGTCAACAGCGGGTCGGTCCACGTGCTGGACAAGACCGCCTATGATGTTTTGCAGTGCCTTGACGGGTCAGGAGAGACATCCGACTTGTCCGGACTGCTGGAGCTGAAGGCAGATTATTCAGAAATCCTGGTTGAAGAGGCCCTTTCAGATCTGCAGGAGCTGAAAAGCGGCAATCTCCTCTTCACCGAGGATCCCTATCGCGCGATGCTGCCGGTGTGGAACAAGTCCACCGTCGTGAAGGCGCTCTGCCTGCATATCGCCCATGACTGCAACCTTCGCTGTTCCTATTGCTTCGCCGGCACGGGCGGATACAAGGGAACCCGTGGGATGATGTCGCCTGAAGTGGGACGCAAGGCCGTAGATTTATTGATATCCGGCTCGGGAAACAGGAAAAATCTCGAGATGGATTTTTTCGGCGGGGAACCGCTGCTGAATTTTGACACGGTGAAGGAAATCGTCGCTTACGCCCGTGCCAGGGAAGTGGAAACCGGAAAAACGTTCCGTTTCACCCTGACCACAAACGCCGTGCTGCTAGATGACGAAAAAATGGCCTGGGCGGACGAAGTCATGCACAACATCGTCCTGTCCATCGACGGGCGCCCGGAAGTGAACGATGCCATGCGCAGGCGCATGGACGGAAGCGGAAGCTACAGCCGCATCCTGCCGAACATAAGGAAAATGGCGGCCCTGCGCAGGGGGAAGAGCTACTACGTGCGCGGAACCTTCACGCGGGCCAATCTCGATTTCACCGCCGACGTGCTGCATCTGGCAGGTCTCGGATTCGACCAGATATCAGTGGAACCGGTCGTGGCGAACAAGGATTCCGGTCTTGACATCAGGGAGGAGGATCTTGACCGATGCCGGCAGGAATATGAAAGGCTCGCAATAGCCTATGTCAAGGAACGCAGGAATGGAAATTGGTTCAATTTCTTCCATTTCATGATTGATCTCGAAGGAGGGCCCTGCGTTGCCAAGCGCCTTCGCGGCTGTGGTTCGGGCACCGAATACATGGCTGTGACGCCGGGAGGGGAGTTGTATCCGTGCCACCAGTTCGTCGGCCAGCCGGAGTTCCTGCTTGGAAACGTATATGACGGCCTTGTCGCATCGCCTGCCAGAGAGATGTTCATCGATGCCACGATATACAGCAAGCCCGATTGCGATGCCTGCTGGGCAAAGTTCTACTGCGGCGGCGGGTGCGCGGCCAATGCCTGGCAGTTCAACAAGGATATAAGAAAACCATACCGCATCGGATGCGAACTGGAAAAGAAACGTGTTGAATGCGCGTTGTGGGTGAAGGCGCAGGAGATGGGCATGAGCGCTGAATCCGGACCTTCGGACCGATGATGCGTCAAGTCATTTCGCCAAGATATGAACAAATCATGAACGATATTTATTTTACTTGTCGATCCATTTCCAAAGATTTATAATACACGAGTGACTGTTCCCTACAGAAGGAGGAGACCCCCAATGAACGACAAAAAGACCTGGAAGCTCTTTCTGGTGCTAACGCTGATTGCCTTGATGACCGTCATCGCCTTCATCGGCGTTGGACCCGCCGCCAAGCGCATCGTCAACGGGGCATCGGACGTCCGTACCGGCATTGACATCCGGGGCGGCATCAACGCCATCATGGTTCCCGTTTATCCAGAGGGGGCCGTCGCACCGGATGTCACTCAGGACCTGAATACGGCCAGGGCCATCCTGGAAGCCCGTCTTGACAACAAGGGGATCTACGACAAGAACATCAGCATCGACACGACGAACCAGCGCATCATCCTTGAAATTCCCTGGGCGCAGAATGAAACGAACTATGACCCGCAGGCGGCGCTGAAAGAACTCGGAAGCACCGCGAAACTCACCTTCCAGGAAGTAGATGAGGCAAAACTGAACGATAAGGGCGATCCGCTGCCCACAAACATCATCATCATGGACGGCAGCGAGGTGACGGATGCCTCCAGCGGACTTGAAAATGAAACGCACAATTACAGCGTGTACCTGACCCTGAGCAAAACGGGGCAGGAGAAGTTTTCGGAAGCCACAGGACGGCTGATTGGAAAACGCATCGCCATTTTCATGGACGATGTCAATATTTCCGCTCCGAATGTCCAGACCAAGATCGACAGCGCAAATGCCCGGATCACCGGCAACTTCACTATGGAAGAGGCCAAGTCGCTCGCGGACAAGATTCGTTCCGGCGCCCTGCCCTGCAAACTTGAAACCGTTTCGGTGGACTCGATCAGCCCGACGCTGGGCAAGGGAGCTCTTGAAATAACCCTTCTGGCAGGCCTCATCGCATACCTTGCGGTAGTCATCTTCATGATCGCGTTCTACCGCCTGCCCGGCCTGGTGGCCGGCATCGCGGTCACGGGCATGGCTGCGGCCCAAGTCCTCTTGCTTGCGAATCTCAACATTTCCCTCACGCTTCCCGGCATCGCGGGCATCATCCTGTCAATCGGCATGGGCGTGGACGCGAACATCGTCATAACGGAACGCATCCGCGAGGAACTTCAGGTGGGCAAAACGTACCGTTCAGCGATCGATTCCGGCTTCAAGCGCGCATTTGCGGCCGTATTCGATTCAAACATCACGACCGTCATCGCAGGTGTCGTCCTCATCATCCTGGGGACCGGGTCCATCAAGGGCTTCGGCATTACGCTGACACTCGGCGTCCTTGTCAGCTTCCTTTCTTCCCTGACGGCAACCCGCCTTATGCTGCAGGGACTGATTGGCTTTGAATTCGCACGTAAAAAATGGCTGTACCGAGTGAAAGCATAACCGGAGGGAAAACCGATGAAACAATTTGATATCCTCAAATACAGAAACTATGGATTCCTGTTCAGCACGGTTCTCCTTGTCGGCATGATGATCGTCTTCTTCATACAGGGCGTGAAACTCGACATCTCATTCCAGGGCGGCACGCGCATCACACTTGAAACCACGGCGGCCGTCAATGCCGAAGACGCAGCCAAACTGGCCAGGAGCGTTACGGGCAGGGAGATCAACGGCAGCATCCTCAAGACATACAGTTCGGACAGCAAGGCCAGCCTTGTTGAAATCCTGCGCCTTGATGTTGCCGGCCGCGAGCCCCTGTCGGAGGAGGAAGTGGCCAACGTCCGCAATGCCATCGCCGCGCAATTCCCGGTAAAACTCGACAGCAGCAAGAATGAAACGGCAAGCATCACTCCATCCATCGGAAAGGAAACGCTGCAGCGGGGAATCCTGGCCATCGTCCTTTCTTCCATTCTCATCCTCTTGTATGTGACCGTGCGTTTCACAATCATGTCCGGTTTTTCGGCGGGGTTCACAGCCGTGCTGGCCCTGGTGCATGATGCCCTGGTCATCTTCGGCATCTATATCGTGTTCCGCCTCCCGCTCAATGATTTCGATGGCACCTTCTGGGCAGTATCCTAAAC
>CAZFWQ010000010.1:0-20822 GCA_964522755.1 uncultured Oscillospiraceae bacterium
ACAGCCCTGCATTTTCCTGGACAGACGTTTTATCACGGCGGCCTGCTTGTCGAGAAGCAAGGTGTGAAAGTGCTGTTCGGAGGCGATTCCTTCTCGCCGGCAGGAATCGACGACTATTGCAGCGGAAACAGGAATTTCTCCGGAAAAGAAAGGGGATTCCGGTATTGCATTGACCTGATTCGGGACATCAGGCCGGATTTCATCATCAACCAGCATCAGGACAAGGCATTCCGCTTTTTCGATGAGGAACTCGATTGCATGGACAGGACTCTTGCGGCAAGGGAAAGGCTGCTGTCGGCGCTCATGCCGTGGGACAACCCAGACTTCGGGACAGATGAATCGTGGGTATGCGCATATCCCTATTGGCAGACGGCTAGCCCGGGAAGTGAAATCACGGTTGAAGTTCGTTTTACGAATCATGGAGATAGATGGGTCGAAGCGAGTGCTGCACCCATTCTGCCTGACGGTTGGAATTTGGCGGGCGGGACAGGGAATGGAAGTTGCACAGGGGAGGAAAGCGGAGCAGAGATGGATTGCGTAACAGGGAAAGAAGGCGGAACAGGGTATGAAAGCGTTATGATCCCGTCGCGGAAGGAGGGGCCTTCTCCCGCGTTGTCTGATCATGACGGAAGCATATGCATGAAGCTTTCCATTCCCGAAGATGCGCTTGGGGAAACGGTAGTGATCCCGCTAAGAATCTGCTGGGATGGAATGTACCTTGGCCAGTTCAGGCATGCGCTTGTCCAAATAGTGTGAGATTTCCCAGCCAGCCAGTGTTCAGGTCAATGGAACGACTAAAATGCCCTATGAAGATAGTGTGGAATTGATATGCCAGCGCATCTTTTTCGCAATCCGAGTCAAGAAACTGTCCGGACCACCGGTGTATGATATGGATGCAGGGGTGATCGACGAATAACCCGTATCAACATATGACAAGGCAGGGCATGACAATGGCTGAGAATCGTGACCAGCAAATCGAGGCAGTGCGAAGGATGCAGGACTGCATCACGGAGAATCTGAACCAGCCCCTGACGCTGGAACGGCTCTCCAGGGCTGCGGGGTATTCCCCATGGCATGCGGCGCGCATGTTCAAATCGCTGACGGGAAGGACCCCGCTGGCCTACATCCGCGCCTGCCGGTTGTCGGGAGCGGCTCTGGCCCTGCGCGACGGGCGCGACCGCATCATCGACGTGGCACTCGATTTCTGTTTCGAATCCCAGGAGGGATTCACCCGTGCGTTTTCGGAGGTATTCGGCACAACGCCGGCCCGTTACCGGAAACGGCCGCCGCCGATCCCATTGTTCATGCCATTCAGGATCCCGGGTGGAACGCCCGGAAAAAAGAAGGGGGAAGCCGGTATGGAAAAGGAAAGAAACGATCAAAAGGCAGCGGATACGGTATTTGTCCAGGTTGTGGAACGACCCGCCCGGAAAATGATGCTGCTGCGTGGGAAAACGGCGGACAATTATTATGATTACTGCGAAGAGATGGGCTGCGATGTCTGGGGCGTTCTCTGCAGCGTGAAAGAAGCGTTGTATGAACCTGTCGGCATGTGGCTCCCTGTGAATCTGCGCAAACCGGGTACCGGTGAATATGCGCAAGGTGTTGAGGTTCCTTCGGCCTATTCCGGGGTCGTGCCGGAAGGATTTGACCTCATTGACCTGCCGGCCTGCAAGATGATGGTCTTCCAGGGCCCGCCATATGAAGATGAGGATTTTGAGGAAGCCATCGGTTCGCTGTGGGAAGTCATGAAGCGTTACGATCCGGTGTTCTACGGATTCAAATGGGCGGATGCGGACGGACCGCGCATTCAGCTGGAACCGCAGGGAGAGCGCGGGTATATCGAGGCAAGGCCTGTCAGGGCTGTCTGAAAAATGGATACAACAAAGTGGGAGCCTATGGTTTAATGCCATGGGAACACATGGAACAACACCATGGGAACACATGGTTTAATGCCATGGGAACACATGGAACAACGCCGTGGGAACACATGGAACAATGCCATGGGAACACATGGAACAATGCCATGGCAACTCATGGCTCGGTATCGCGATACCTGGCCCCTTGACGGTCTTTGTTATTCCTTCTTTTCGCATGCCTCCCGGATGAGTGCCACATATCGCGCCACTTTGCCGGTGTCTCCGTGAACCGTATACACATCGCGCTGCGAGAACTCCAGTGTCAGCCCTTTGGCCGCCGCAACGGTCTTCTCCATGGCCGTTCGCACGGAAGCCTCGTCCATATTGCGCTCCACCCCGATGTGATTCGGGCTTGGCTTGCGGTGGAAAACGACCTTGCGACCCTGCAGCATGGTTCCCATCACTTCTTCATCACACCAGGGCGAAATGGAAATCTTGCGCAGTTTCTCAAACCGGCTGACACTTTTTTCCCAGATGGAATGAACCGCTTCGCAGCAGCCGTAGGACAGCAGCCCGAACCGGTCGGACAGTGTCTTGTAATAAGGGAAAACATATTCATGGTACATATCCGAAGAGACGCCGGAAGTTTCCTGGGAATCCAGGTAGCCCCAGATCTGCGTGGTTGAGAGATGCGTGCCGGCAGCAGGAAGATCATTGGTGAAGCAGTAGGAGCCCTGGGGCAAGTTCTGATCGCCGACTGTCGGGAGCAGAAGGCCATCCTGCTCCATCTCGGTCATCAGCGTCAGGAAATCCCGGGTCTGCATTTCCATCATCCTGTGGAACAGTTCCGGTTCGTCGCACATCGCGATGTACATGTTTTCCATTCCCATGATGCGGACAATGTTGCCCATCGGGCTGAATGCCAACGGCGAACCGACTACACGCACAGGAAGGATGTCGCCGACCGCATCTTCCAGGAGTGCTTTCCGTTTTTCGAAATTGTCACGGTTCTTGCTGATGACAGAGGTGCCTAATTTCCCGAAATCCTGTGCCAGATCACAGACCTGTGGGACGAAGTGGTGCCCGAGTCCACCGCTTTCATCCCTGCGGACGGGCAGGCCGAACGGGACCATGCTGTAGCCCATGCTGACAGGGAGATAGCTGCGCACGAATGTATCATCCCGGAACAGTTCGAAGTTGACCACATTGGAAGTCAGAAGTTTTTCAACGGCCCGCCCCTCCGCCGTTTCGCACTTCAGGAGAGGATTGACGATTTCTTCTCCGAACGTCCACAGTTCAACTGTGACCATGGGTCTCCCGCTGCCATCCATGCGGCCATGCCTTTCCCAATCGCCCAGCAGCAGCCGGTTTCGTTCACTGCCTGCTAGTTCGCGCTGATGTTCCGCAAGATTCCTTACCCTGGCCAGATCTTTCTTATCCATGGATTGACCCCCTCATTTCTTACGCTTGTCAGGTCTTCGCTGCATCATTCATGTCTGCCAGGCAAGGAATCAAGGTTCATATCCCGACAGGTGCCACGCTCTGATTCATTGGAAGCGACTTGTTCATAAATCTTACATGAATTTCAGCAAACCGTCTATGGATGTGCGGCTGTCATCGAGCATCCATGTGTCTATGAGTTTCCTGTTCCGTGCCAATGCGCAGCCGCCTTTTGTCTCCAGCAGTTCATGATGGTGCTCGCGAACCATCTTGAGCAAGGGAGAACGCAGCGCGTATTCCAATCCGTCAGTCAGGACGTTCGCGTCAGTCGCTGAACTGAAAGGGCAGGGGGTCAGGCTTCCGTCAGGGCTGACATGGAGGAATCCCCGGCCTGCCGCCAGACAACCGCCATATTCCGTTTCGTCTCCGGGAAAAGCTACAACCAAGGCATGATGCCGCTTCTGAAGTGCTTCCGCACGTTCGGACAGGAAAGATTTTTGAACAGGATCCAAGGCGAGGACTTCCTCTTCCTGCCTTTGCGGAACAAATTCGACATGGAATACGATGTCCACGCCTTTTTTCACCAGGGAAGCAACGAAAGCGTCGGAGGCCACCATGCCGATATTGTCGGAGGTGACTGTGATGGAAGCGCCAAACAAAACCTGCGATTCCTTCAGGATTGTCATGGCTGATTCAATGAAGGAAAAGGTTCCGGCACCGCGGCGGGCGTCTGTGATATCTTCGTCTCCCTCGAGGCTGATGACGGGGATGATGTGCGCATTCGTCCGGAAAAAAGAAGCAGTCCGGTTGTCTAGCAGTGTGCCGTTGGTGAAGACAATGAACAGGGTATCCGGAAAGCCGGCTGCGACATCGAGCAAATCCTGCCTCATCAAAGGCTCCCCGCCTGCCAGAAATATTGCTGAAATGCCCAGGGTTTCTGCTTCCCCAATCAATTTGCGCAGTTTTTCAGGGGTCATGGAGACTTCATTCCCCTCATGGACAGCGTTGGAATAGCATCCCGCGCAGTTCAGGTTGCATTGACGCGTAATGCTGATGATGGCAAGAGGAGGAACAATCAGGCCTGTTTTCTCAAGTTTTTTGCGGATGCTGTCGCCAGTCTCCAGCCTTTTTATGATATGCGCAATGCGTGCGGCGGATTTTGGCTTGCTCGAAGCCAGGCGGGCGCCAATTTTCATGGCCGTCTGAAAATTGATGGAGAACAGGCTTCGAGGTTCGGGAAGCTTGCTTGTCATTTTACATGTTCCTTTCGATCGAATTCAGAATATCACAATGGTATATATCATATTACACCTGAAGGAAGAATCATGTCTGAATTCAGGAAGCGACTCCACATATCCTTTTCGAAATTGCAGGCAGCGGTAATTTCAAAAAGGAAGGTTTCAACAGTAGAGATTTCTACAGTAGAGATATCTGCAGTAAAGATAGCTTATGTACAGATATCTACAATAAAGATATCAACGCTCACGATTTTTAGAAACTGGGTCAATAACATCAATTTCAAGCGCTTGAAATTGCGATTTTCTTATGATATGATTACTTCAATCGAAAAATCGTTTATTTTGCTCAGGTACCGTTTGTTGGCCGTATGAATCGGTCCATGTTGAGGGAGACTGCACTGTGGGCATCAAGCTGACGGACATCGCCAGGATGGCAGGCGTGTCCGAATCCACTGTGTCATTGGCATTGAATGACAAAAGCGTTGTCAATGAGCGCACGCGCGAGCGTATTAAAAAGCTTGCCGTCGAACTCGGCTATTCTCCCAATGCCATAGCAAAATCCCTTGCGAGGAAAAAGAGCGGAACCATCGGCCTGGTGGTTCCGGATATTGAAAATCCGTATTACGCGAAGTTGGTCCGGATTGTGGATGAACTCCTGAACAGGAAGCAATACAGCCTTGTCGTTGCCACTTCCAACGAACGCGCATCCGGTGAGCGGCGCGTCATAGAAAACTTCATTTCCGAGCGCGTGGAAGGCGTCATGATCGCGCCGCTCAACAAGACGATAAAGGATTACGAGCATCTTTACAAACTTGCCAAGAATGAAATCAAGCATGTATTTGTGACAGCCCACTACCCGGAATACCCATCTTCCTGTGTCATGGTCGATCTGGAAAAGGGAACCTTTGACCTGGTTGATTACCTCATTCAACAGGGTCACAGGAAGATAAGATTCCTGATTGGCGATCAGGGAACCATTCCGGCATTGGCCCGCATGCAGGGATATGTCAAGGCGCATGGGAAGCATGGGATGAAGGTCGACAAATCACGGTTTGTCCATTGCAGCCTCCCGAACTTCGAACAGGCGTACCATGCGGCATTGTCCCTGTTGAAATCGCACAAGCAGACTGACGCCATCATCACCATGAATGACGTCATGGCCCTTGGGGCCCTGCGCGCCATGACCGAGTGCGGAATCCGCATACCGGGCACGATGTCTCTTGCCGGCTATGACAATGTCATCTACTCCAGCATCGCGACCATCCCCATCACCACGGTGGAGCAGGATGTCGAAGCAATGGCTGCGGCTGCAGTTGACATGCTTCTGGGGATGACCCCGGAGGATTGGAACAATCATCGAACCGTCATGCTGCAGCCAAGGCTGATTGTGCGTGAATCGACAGGACCATGCGATCGGCGGTGAACGATCCGGTCATGCGGCAGATATAAAGGAGGAAAACGGACATGGCACTGATTACCGACAAGGAACAAGTATTGGGCATCTACGCGGAAGCGGCAAAGAAAAAATGGGTTCTTCCCTGTTTCTGCACGGAGAACCTGACCACGACGGAAGCCATTCTTGCCGCCGCCAAGGCGTATGCCGACGAAAAGGGGATTCCTGATTTGCCAATCACCATCGCCATCACCGTGCAATACAGCCACCGGACCCAGGCTGAATTCTACACCCATACGCGCCTGTGGGATATCGGGCTGAAGCTTTTCATGGCTGATTTGCGCGTGCTGACGGATGCCGGGGGTCCCTATGAGAACCTGCGCGTCATGGTGCACCTTGACCATGTGCAGTTCGACGACGACGCCGAATTGCTGGCCTGGGACATGGGCCAGTTCTCCTCCATCATGTTCGATGCTTCAAAGGTGTCATTCGACGAGAACATACGCCTGACAAAAGCCTTCGTTGAGGCCCGCGGCACGGAAATCGTCGTGGAAGGTGCCTGTGACGAAATTGTCGATGCATCAGGACAGGAAAAGAGTGAGATGACGACGCCTGGACATGCGGAAAGGTTCTGCCGGGAAACCGGGGTGGACCTGATAGTGGCCAACCTTGGCACCGAACACCGGGCAAGCGCAAGGGATTTGCAGTACTACGGCGAAATAGCCCGCAGCATCAAGGAAAAGATCGGAACGCGGATTGTCCTGCACGGCGCCTCCTCCGTCCCCGGTGACCAGATTTCGAACCTGATGGAAGACGGCGTCTGCAAAGTGAACCTGTGGACGACGCTGGAAAGGGACTCGTCTCCGGAACTGCTGAAGGCAATGGTCATGAATGCCTCGCGCGTAGTCGGCCGTGAAAAGGTTGAGGAACTGAAGGCCGGGCAATGGCTTGGGTCAGCTTGCGAAGCGTCTTCCAAAGCAGACCTCGGGTATTTCACGACAGCCTGGCGGCAGCAAGTTGTTTTTGGAGAAATGGTGAAGATTGTCCGCTCCTATCTGGATCTTTGGTATCGGTAAGGTAAAAAGTCGGGAGGGTTCACCATGAGTCTTTTGGGAATCGACATCGGAACATCCGGGTGCAAGGCCACAGTCATTGATGAAGAGGGGAATTGCCTTGGCCAGGCCAGCAAGGAGTATTCCCTCATATCCACGCAGCCAGGCTGGCAGGAACTGGATCCGAATGAAGTATGGATATCCGTAAAGGAAGTTGTCCGTCGTGCCGCAGCCTCTTATCGGGGGGATCCGGTGAGGGCTATTGGCGTATCCTCTTTCGGTGAAGCGGTCACAGCCGTCAACCGTCATGGAGATGCGCTGTCCAACAGCCTGATCTATATCGATGCACGAGGGAAGGATGAAGCGGCTTTTCTCGAGAGGCGGCTGGGAAATGAGAAAATCCTGGGAATCACCGGTACAACGGCACTGCCCATGTATTCCATTGCCAAAATCATGTGGCTGAAACAGCATCGGCTGGAACAATACCAAAATACATGGAAATATCTCCCGTTCTCGGCGTTCATCCTTTACAAACTTGGTGCCATGCCCCATACGGACTACTCCCTGGCTGCCCGCACCATGGCGTTCGACATCATCGGGAAACAATGGTCTTCAGAGATTCTAAACACAGCGGGAGTGGAACCGGATAAATTCGGTGAACCGGTCCTGGCCGGTGCCCCGGTCGGGAATCTGTCGGATGCGCTGGCTGATGAACTTGGCTTGCCCAGGAACTGCCTCCTGGTCGCAGGCGGGCATGATCAGCCTTGCGCCGCACTGGGCGCGGGTGTCATCCATCCCGGGCTGGCCGTGGACGGGCTTGGCACAACCGAGTGCATAACACCGGCGTTTGACAAGCCCATCCTCTCAGAGGCCATGGCCGGGAATTATTTTGCCTGTGTCCCGCATGTTGTGAAGGATATGTATGTGACATATGCATTCACCTTCACCAGCGGCAGCATGCTGAGGTGGTACAGGGATCAGTTCGGGCAGACATGGCGGGAGCAGGCAAGGCAATCCGGGATGGATCCTTATGAAGTGATGATTGGCAAAGCGACAAAAACACCGTCTCCAGTATTCGTGCTTCCACACTTTGCCGGCGCCGCGACGCCCTACATGGACACCCTGGCGCAGGGTGCCATCATCGGGCTGAATATAAACACCACGTCGGAAGACATATTCAAGGCGGTTCTTGAGGGCATCACCTTTGAAATGATGGTGAATGTGGAACGTCTCGCCGATGCAGGCGTAGTCGTGGACGAACTGATGGCGGTCGGCGGTTTGGCAAAATCCGATACGTTCCTCCAGTTGAAAGCGGACATGATGGGTAGGAAAGTGACTACACTCGACATCTCGGAAGCGGGTACCATGGGTGTTGCCATGCTGGCCGGAACGGCTGCGGGAATATACGGAAACCTTGAAGAGGCAGTGGCCCGGCTTGTGAAGAAAAAGCGGTCCTTCTACCCGGATCCGGTACTGCACGCGCATTATCAGGAACGGTTCGCGACATACCGCAGAATATATCCGGCAGTGAAGGGCATATATGGAAGGATGTAGGCATGACGCCAAGAGAACGCCTTGAAATGGCATTGCGATTTGAAGAACCCGACCGGCCACCGCATTTCGAGCAGATGTACGAATTGGTGGAAGAGGCTTTCGGAGAAAGTTTTCCATCGGAAGAGGCAATGGAGGCGGCTCAGGGGGCGGAGCGGGAAAAACTGTTTGAAATATGCGCCCGGCTGTACATGAAGACTGCACAGAAATTCAAGTGGGATGGCGTCCTCGTTTGGAGACCGGCTGCCCGGAATGCCGCCCAGTACGAGTTCATTCCCTACCTGAAAAAGGTACTCGGCCCCGATATCCCGGTAGGCAGCTTCATCTGGGGATCCGCCATCTGCATTGATACCGTGAAGGATTACATGCAGTTCTCCGTGGAACTTGCGGAAGAACCGGAAAAACTTCATGCCTGGGCGCGGGAGATGCTGGAAAGCGCGCTGGAGCATGCCGACAGGCTGGTCGAAGCCGGTTGCGACATGATTGACGTCGCAAACGATTATGCGTTCAATGCCGGTCCGTTCATCTCGCCATCAGACTTCGCAAGGTTTACGACGCCGTACATGAAAAAGCTTGTCAGTCATATCAAGGACAAGGGCGTCAAGGTCATATTCCATTCCGATGGCAACCTGATGCCCATATTGGACCAGATTCTTGAGATTGGCCCCGATGTGCTGCAATCCATAGACCCGCTGGCGGGGATGGACATCAGGGAAGTCAAGAGGCTCACATACGGCAGGATAGCCCTGATGGGAAATGTCCAGTGCGATTTTCTGCAGGAAGGGCCCGATGAAAAAATTGCGGAATCCGCGGATTACGCCATAAGGTACGGAAGTCCTGGCGGCGGGTTCATCTACAGTTCCAGCAACACGATTTTCAAGGGACTGCCGCTTAAGAACTATGAGTTCATGGTGGATTGCCTGCAGGGGCATTTCCCGACTGATTCCGGCAAGGATATGAAATGCCAAGATTAACCCGGGCACATTTCACGAACGGGAAAGCAACGGCATGAACGACACCACGAACGGGAAGGCAACGGCATGAGCGACACCACGAACGGGAAGGCAACGGCATGAACGACACCACGGACAGGAAAACAACGGCATGAATGACACCACGGACAAGAAAGGGAAGGTAACATATGAAACGATCAGAACTGAACCAGATTATGCAAGAGGCGGTAGCGTTCATAAGGAAGATGAATTTCCAGCTTCCCCCGTTTGCTTTCTGGAGTCCGCTCGATTGGAAGGGAAAAGGACATGAATATGATGAGATTCGTGACAACATGCTGGGGTGGGATATCACCGATTTTGGCGGCGGCGACTATCCGAAACTCGGTCTGCTCATGTTCACCCTTCGAAACGGCAACTTGAAGATGCCGCAATATGTGAAGCCTTATGCCGAAAAGCTGCTGATTGTTCAGGAAGAGCAGGTGACACCCTTTCACTTTCATTACAACAAAATGGAAGATATCATCAACCGGGGAGGCGGCAACCTTCTTGTTCAGGCATATGATTCGGATGCGAAGGAAGAGCTTTCTGCTTCACCGGTTGCCGTGTCCATGGATGGTAGAAACTTCACCGTGAATGCCGGGGCAACGATCCGGGTGCTGCCCGGGGAGAGCATTGCACTGCCGGCCGGACAGTATCATAAGTTCTGGGGGGAAAAGGGAACTGGAACCATCCTGCTTGGCGAAGTTTCCAAAGTGAACGATGACAATAACGACAACCGGTTTTACATGAAGGAGGGGAGATTCCCCCAAATCGAGGAAGATTGCGAACCGTTGTATCTCTTGGGGAATGAATATCCGGCAGCGGCAGAATAAACGATTTGGATGTCCTTTTGGTTGAAGGGGATTTGCAGGATGAATCACAGGGAAAGAGCTATCGTGGCATTGGATGGGGGTCAACCCGATTTTGTTCCGCATTTTGAAGTTGAGTTTCAGGAAACCGCGGAGCTGTTTGCCGGAAGGACGTTGTTTGGTCTCCCGGGGGAACCGGACCGCACCGGTCTGACACCTCAGGAAATCAATCTGCACAACGCACGCCTTAGGGCGGATATTGCCAAGGAGTTGGAGCACAGTATCATTGTTTCCACCTTCACGCCGGGATGTGAAGGCAGAAGCTTCTTTGAGGAATCCTGTGAACAGATTGCCATGCTGCGGGAACTTGTCGGCAGTGACTGCCTGGTTTTTGGAGGAGGGGATCCCACCTTCGCGATTCCGGGAGCAGACATGATGGAATTTGTCGGAAAACTATATGAAGAACCCGATGCCATGAAGGAAGAGGCGCAACGGCGCGTTGAGGAATCGCTTCGCATGTTTCATGCGTATCGGAAGGCCGGGGCGGAAGGTTTCCTCCTATGGTCGGACTATGCGTTCAACGCCGGCCCATTCCTTTCTCCGGACATGTTTGCTGAATTTGTGACTCCCTATCTGAAACAAGTTATCGATGGCATCCGTTCAATGGGTTGCTATGCCATCAAGCATTCAGATGGAAACCTTATGCCGATCCTTGACCAGATTATGTCCTGCAAGCCGCATGCGCTGCATTCAATCGATCCGATGGCTGGAATGGATATCAGGAAAATTAAAAAAGAGTACGGGAAACAAGTATGCCTGATTGGAAACGTCCACTGTGCCTACCTGCAGACAGGAACGCCGGAGCAGATCCGGGAGAGTGCGGAGTATGCCATGGAGCATGGCAAACCGGGGGGCGGATACATTTTTTCCACTTCGAACACAGTTTTCAAAGGCATGCCCATTGAAAGTTACAAAATGATCCATGATATCTGGAAAAAGAGCCGGGATTATTAAAGGGTAATGGGGATTTTATCTCCAGATAGGTCATCATGTCCACTGGTCGGCGGAAAGGTCATCATATCCTGAAGTCAACAGGCTGGATATCATGTCCATCAATCTTCAACCAATTCGAAATCATGAAATACGGGGACGAGGAGACTTGATCATGGACAGGAAATTGAAAATCCACATGATTGGCAACACCCATTACGATCCGGTCTGGCTATGGACCTGGGATGAAGGAATGGCCTCCATCCGTTCCACATTCCATGCCGCGCTGGACAGGATGGAAGAAGATCCGGGGTTCATTTATTCGTTCAGCTGCCCTCCTGTCTTCGAGTGGATTCGCGAAGTCGATCCGGAAATGTTCGAGCGAATCAGGAACAAGGTTCACGCAGGCCGCTGGCATTTGGTGGAAGGCTGGTGGCTGCAGCCGGACTGCGGCGCGGCGACGGGAGAAAGCTACGTCCGACAGGGCCTTTACGGGCAGCGCTACCTCCAGGAGCATTTCGGCCACAAATCCCGAACGGCGTTCAACATTGACAGTTTCGGCCACAGTGCCATGCTGCCTCAAATCCTCGCCAAGTCAGGCATCGCGTTTTACGTGCTGGGAAGGCCTTCTCCCGCGGAGAAGAAATTGCCGGGCCCGTTGTTCCGTTGGGAGAGCCCGGACGGAAGTTCTGTTCTTGCCTATCGCTGTTCCGATGATGGCGCGGGCATGTATTCACAGGATGTGGAGAAGGATATCCGGGAAGCCGCATCGAATTTAGGAAAATTCGATCATGACCTGTTGGTTGTCTATGGCGTCACGAACCATGGCGGTGCGCCGACGAAGCAGGCCATCAGCCAGATCAACCGGCAGATCGCAGACAAAAGCAAAGCGTATGATGTGTTGTTCAGCACCACGGACACCTTTTTCAGCGAACAGGATGCCTCGTGCCTGCCGACAGTCCGGGAAGAGCTCATGGTGAACTTCTTTGGGACGTTCAGCAACCACACGGAAGTGAAAAAGAACAACCGGATGGGTGAATATGCCCTGTTGAATGCGGAAAAGGCGGCACTTCTGAGGAATAGGCTGCAAGGCCGTGCGTACCCGGCGGAAAAACTGACGAGTGCCTGGAAAGACCTCCTCTTCAACCAGTTTCACGACATCCTTGGCGGTGCCTGCATCCGAAATGCCTATCATGACGCCCGCAACCTGCATGGCAGGGTACTGCAGACGGCGAATGAGATTGTCCATTATGGCATCCAATCCCTGACTCGGGAGATAGACCTGTCCAACGCCGATTATCCGGGTGTTTCATGGAATATCGTGGCATGGAACCTGAACCCATTCGATGTCGACGGACCTGTGGAAGCGGAAGTCCAGTGGGCGTGGGAATTCGACTGGTATCGAGGCCCCATCCGCATCACGGATTCAAACGGGGTGGATGTTCCATGCCAGAATATCCGTGAGTACTCGGTGATTCCGGGGTTCCGTGAGCGGTTTGTTTTTCAGGCGGCCATCCCGTCCATGGGGTACAAGTCATTCCTGGTTCATCAGGAGGCGTCGCGGAATGCAGGCTCCCGAACGTTGGCTGCGCGGGAGTACACAATGGAAAATGACAGCTTCAAATTGGAAATATGCAAGGAGACAGGATGCATTTCCACCCTGTTTGATAAGAAAACCGGCACGGAAATCCTGCGGAATTCAGCAAAACCGGTGGTGAAGCAGGATGACGGAGATACATGGGCCTTTAATGTCACGGGATATGGCGATACCCTCGGATATTTCGTGCTGGAATCCGCCGAAGTGATCGAGAATGGGCCTGTCAGGGCGATTATCCGGACGAAGGGGAACTATGGGAATTCCCATATCGAACAGGACTTCATCCTGTACAGGGACCTTGACATCATTGACGGCACGTTCAAGGTCAACTGGCGTGAAAAACGCAAAGTACTGAAAATGGAATTCGACTCTTTGCTGGACTCACCGGTTGTCACGGTCTCTGTTCCGTATGGATCGGTGACTAGGAACAACAATGGAACCGAGTTTCCCATGGGTGAATGGATGGATGTCTCATCGGGGGATTCCGGTCTCTCGATTCTGTCCGACAGTGTTTTTGCTTACGACGTCATGGGTTCCACAGTGGGGCTGACCCTTCTGAGAAGCCCTGCATTCGGTGATTTGCGGATTGAGCCGATCGATCTTGATTTGGACTACGATATGCTGGGGCAAGGCATTTCCGAGGGAAAATGGCGGTTGGTGATCCACGATGGCAACTGGGCAAAAGCGAAAGTGCCTCAGCTTGCCATGCAGTTCAACAATCCGCCGATTGTCATTGCCGAAGCCAACCATCCGGGTACGCGCCCACCTGAGGATTCTTTCCTGAACATAAAAGGGGATTCAACAATCCTGACAACGGCCAAGCCTTCGGAAGAAGGAGACCGCGTGGTTCTCCGGATGTATGAGTACGCCGGGCATGAAGATCCCGTGCACATCTCATCCATATTCACCGGAGAGGGGTTCGATATGGTATGCGGAAAGTATGAGATCAAGACTCTTTGCATCGACCCGACGGGAACTGCAAAGGAAACCGATATGCTGGAAGGATGAACCCCATGCCATCCTTCCAGCTCAACGGGAATTAGCATTTATCCCAGCGAAAGGGTGAAAGACAAGGCATAGTTTTTTGCAGAAACCTGGTCCCCTTCAGCCAGCATCGTGCTCCAGGCCATGTCGCTCCCGATGCCGGCGTGTGCGGCATCCAGATGCAGCCAGCTGTGTTTTTCCCGAACCAGTTCATGTTCGTGGCGGGCTCGCTGATAGTCTTCCACGGAATTGTGATGCACATCGAAATGGAACGGCACAAGGGCCGTTACCCTGATGATATTGCCCGCATCATTTGCCAATGTCAGCCAGCGGGTCTCTTCATGTCCCCCTGTTTCCGATGGGGGTATGAAGGAAAAGTGCTCCGCTTCGACCGTGTTCTGGAAAACGCCGAGCCTGGCGGCATTTTTCCTGTCCCTGTAATTTTCGCCGGGACCCATTCCGTAATAGGTCAGGCATTCATATCCTTCGGGAATGATCATTTCAACTCCGACACGCGGCAGGTCCCTCAGGGAGGGATTGATGCTGAATCCGGCATCCACCTTGATTTCACAGTCCGATGAAATCAGGTAGCGAACACAGACGACGATGCCGAAAGGATTGGAACCCATTCTGATTTCCCTCACGGTTTCCACCATCACATTTCCTTCTCCGGCCTGCCGTGCAGTAAGGCTCTTCAAAGAGGATTCCGTATTGTCCTTGAGGAAATTTTTCCAGATTCCGTACCTGCCCCAGCCTTCCTGTGCGTCAATTCCGGAAAATGGCCGTGTGAAGCACTCCAACGGGCCCCGGTCAAGATATTCGGCGCCATTTCTTTTCAAGGAGGCAATTGTCCCGGTTGCCTTGTCAAAGTCGACTGAAAAATCCTTGCCCTGAATGGAGAGGGAATTTCCGCATTCTGAAATAAGCATCGCACCGCAGGCCTGATGAATCTCTGCAGATCCGAATGCCCCGCTCTCCAACTGGAACTGAAAGACGCCCAGTTCGTATCCTGCCTCTGCGAACGCAGTATCCTCCTTGTAACGCACTGAAAACTCGACGTGGTATTCGGCGTTCGCCTTTCTTGCAAAAGGCTTGGTGAAGGAATCCCGTTTTTCCTCGCCGGCTTCCAGAAGCGGCAAGTCGTACATGCCGGTCTTGATGACGATCCCGTTTTCCCGTATTGAATATGCGGCTTCAAACGAATCCGTATTCAGAACAATGTTGCGATTTTTCACGACAAAGCTGCCAAGAGCCATATCAATAGCCCATGCGTTGTTCAGGTCTATCTTCTCAAATACGATGGGGCAGTAGACCTGTTTGGCTTCCAGTGCCGCGGGTTTGGGGACAAGGTCCGGCAGGACGATGCCGTTGTTGGTCATGTAGGTCGGGTTCTGCCATTCCGTGATGCTTTCGCCAAAGTCTCCGCCATAGGCAAAGAATTCACGGCCATCCCCGGTTTTCGCGATAAGGCATTTGTCCTGCCAATCCCAGATATATCCTCCCTGGAATCGGGCGAAGTTTTCCATCAGATAATGGAATTTATGCATGCCTCCGCCTGCATTCCTGATTTGATACAGAAACTCGACCAGCACGACGGGCCTTGTGTCATCAGGGTCTGAAAGCATGCTTAAAATGGTCTTTTGCGTGGCGTACATGTTTCCGCGGACGTCCGATACGTTTTTGCCCGGCACCCCAGCTTCATACTGGCAAAGACGGGTCGCATCGTATTCACGAATCCAGCCGGCCATGGCGGCATGATTGGGACCGACCCCGCTCTCGTTCCCCAAAGACCAGGAGTACACTGACGGATGGTTCTTGTGCGTCAGGACCATCCTGATGGCCCGCTCAAGGAAATTCGTGCCCCATGCCGGATTGTGGCTGAGTTCCCCCATCACGCCATGGGTTTCCAGATTGCACTCGCAAACCAGCAGGATGCCCCATTCATCGCACAAATCGTACCAGGACGGGTCGTCCGGATAATGGCAGGTTCGGACTGAGTTGATGTTGAGACGCTTCATGAGTTTGATTTCTTCTATCATGTGCCCACGGGGAACCGCGCGCCCGCAATGGACCTCGTGCTCATGGCGGTTCACGCCTTTGACCAGCAGGCGCCGGCCATTGAGCAGGATGATGCCGTTGACCACTTCCACCCGTTTGAACCCGATCCGGCTGCTTTCAAAATCCACGGCCCCTCCATCGGGAGACAGCAGGGAAATGACTGCCTTGTACAGGTTCGGCGTTTCCGGTGTCCAGCATCCGATGTCCTTCACCTTGAGGGAAACCCTCGCCGTGCCGGAAGTCGGCTGCTCTGCCATGCGATATTCAGCCTTGGGCATGATGTTGGCGGTTTGGCTTCCCAACAGGACGCCGTCGGGCGTGAAGACATCGACCTTCACCTTGTAGTCTGCGAAACCGTTGAAACGATTCATGGATATGTCCGCGTTGACCAGGCCGCCTTGATGGTGGCGGTCCGGGACAGCATCGATTTTCCAGTCGACAATGCGCGCTCGGGGCTTTGCGAACAGGAAAACAGACCGGAAAATGCCCGAAAGATACCAGTAGTCCTGATCTTCGAGATAGGTGCTGTCCGCGAAACGCATGACCTGCAGGGCAATGGTGTTTTCACCGGAATGAAGATAGGGAGTGATGAGGAATTCACTGGGCAGTTTGCTGTCCTGGGAGTAGCCGACTTCCCGACCGTTGATCCAGAGATAATACACGGTTTCCACGCCTTGGAAATGAATGAACACTTCCCGTTCCAGCCATTCCGCGTCCACTTGGAACGTTCTGAAATAGCAGCCGGTCGGATTCTCTTCCGGAATAACCGGTGGATTCGGCACTCCGCGCTCATTGCCTGCATTGTGCGGATGAAGCATGAAAGCGTCTTTCCTGTAATAGTTCCATGGGTAGACCACATTTGTGTAGATCGGTTCGCCAAAGCCCTGAAGTTCCCAGTTGCCGGGAACCTTGATGCTGCGCCAGCCTTGATGGCTGAAACCGTTTTCCCAGAAGTTCTCCACATCATCGGGCTTGTCGCGGAGGGCGAATTTCCATGTCCCGTCCAGCGAAACAACCCATTTTGAAGTCGTGCGGTCGCATGATGCCGCCTGTTCAGCCGTTTCATAAGCTCCCCACGGCGCATGGGACTGTTCCCGGTTGATGGCCGTGACGTCGATATTCTCCCAGTCCCGTTTCGTGTGGAATTTCTGAAGCTTATTCATGGCGATAGTCCTCCATTATTATACATTTGTGTATTCATGTCATGTGCCGCGCCGCAAGGCAGCCAGGCAAGCAAAATGATCCTGGCAGAGACCCTGCCGGCAAAGGACAACCTGTATCCCTGCCGCCATTCATATCATACAATACTATGAGCAAGCGGCATATGGACACTATCCACATAATTTGGTATAATATGCCATGCATTGTTACGCTTTTTTTTATCGCAAGGATGATCTGGCCGTACAGGCAGGCTTTCCAAAACCGAGAAGGCAGTGAAACCAGTCGTCCAGTCTTCAGGAGATGATTTTGCGATTTCTTCGATGTGAAGGGCATGGTGATTTTCCTGGCAGCTGCCGGATTTTCTGATTGAACCTTGTGATTACAACCCAAAAAGCCACTTGTGACTTTTGGGTGCAAGTTGGTTATTGCCTTACCTTGCCGAAACAATCATTGTTGATGAAGGGATGGTGAATGTTATGGCTGGACCTGACCTGTATCTGGAACTCGATGAAAGCATTCTGAACGAATCCCTGGCTGCTGCCTGGCAAACCGGGATGGCAACCTATGCCGGCAAACTTTCCTTTGCCGGCAAAACTACCCCGGCGCTGGCTCCCTACGCAGAAGTCGCTTATCGGATCACACTCAATGGTGAACCTTTCGTAGACATGCGTCAGCCACGGCAGGTGTTTGTCCATTGCGACGCCAAGCTTGAGCTGCTGGTCCTGACGATGATTCCACTTTCCTTTGATCTGGCATTCCACATTGAAACCGAAGCCGTACTGGATGTCAGCCTGAAGGAAGTGAGCTTTACGCCTGTCGGCGCGGTAGTTGACCGTCTAGTCATCCGCGGCCAGATCAAGGCTGCCGAAGAATTCCTCAGCACTTTGAACACCATGCTGGCCACTGCCTTGACTGCCTATGCCGGAAGTGCCGAATCCGCAATCAAGCTGCCCCGGCTCTCAATCGAACTGCCGCTGCCGCTGGTGCCTGATGCACCCGGCAACAAGCTGCCTGTCACACTCGCCGAGTGTGTCGTTCTCGATAACAAGCGGCTGGC
This sequence comes from uncultured Oscillospiraceae bacterium, assembly GCA_964522755.1. Lineage (GTDB taxonomy): Bacteria > Bacillota > Clostridia > DSM-8532 > DSM-8532 > JAEWSN01. The sequence continues at coordinate 18,182 of CAZFWQ010000010.1, forward strand.
TGTCGGCGTCCTGTTCCAAGCCGACCCAGTGCCGGCGATCGCGCTCATTCCGGCTGCCAGTGCAGCCCCGCTGTTCATCAGCCTGCGTCAGCAGGCCATGCGGGATGTTCTGGATTTCTGGTGGGGCAAGGCGGACTGGTCGGTACCCTTCAATTTCGATGGCACGATGCAGCTAAATGCCAGCCAATTTGCCAAAAAAGCCCGCTCCATCCTGACGCGCTTGGTTACACTGGGCTTTTTGCAGCGCGAAGAAGATATCAGCAACATGAATTTAACCTATGTCGGAAAAATCTACCTGCTGACCAAACCGGAATTGATTTTCACCGCGCCGGACCAGATCGGACTGGCTGACCTCAACATCAAGGTTGAACTTGATGTCCGGGTCACGGCTGACGTGGCCCAGAAACTCTATCTCGATACCAGCAGCGTGATACCCGATACCTGGACACCTTGGCAGGATGATATCAAGATAAGCGAAAAGAGCGGGAACCAGGAGATTCTGCATCTGGGGCAAACCATGCATCTGGCTTTACAGGAAGCCGTTGCCACCCTGGTCGTTCATGCAGACGGCAACCTGGCCTTGAAAGTGCTTCAAGCTGACCTGGCTCTGGATTTTGGCGATGCGTGGTACCAGAACCTGCCGGAAAACCTGTTCAACGGATTACTGAAGCTTTTTAACCGGAAAATCATCGATCATCTGCCACCGGTGGTCATTTCGCCGGGTATCGTCTTGAAAGGTGTAAAAGTCGCCGGCATGACCCCTGTTGTGACACCTCGCCAGTTCCAGGTCTGCGATGCCGGGACCGGCATATACGGCGAGGCGACCGTAGCTTTTGCCACTGGTTTCGATGTGGCGGAGATGACGGGCAAAGTGCTTGTTCCGGGTTATATTGCCAATCGGCGATCCCATTGCGTGCACCGGGTCACCTGTGCGGTTGTCAGGGATATCCGGCCTGAACACCGGGAAGGCTATTTTGTCCTGCATGAAGCGCTGCGCGACGGGTACCGGTCGTGCCAGGAGTGCCTGAAAGGAGCCGTGGTTTTATGAGTCTGCATTCAGCGGGCTATGATGCCGTCATCCTGCTCAATGAGCGATTTCTCAACCAATTGTCAGGCGCGCTTTTCTATAATGGCTTCCTGCGCGTGGCACAGAAGGTTGACCTGATCGACGTCCTCGATCCAGCCTCGGCAGCTGATATTGAACCAGCGCTGCGGCCATTCCTGAAAATGAATGTCCGGCTCCATTTGCTGCGTGAACCTTCCATTGATTTCCTGCAATCCGCCGATGCCTCAGTGCCGTTCAAGATGCGCCTGATGCTGGAAATGCGGGCCAATATCACATTATGGGATGGACTGGAACTGCCCTTCAGTGTCCGCCTGTCCCTGGTGGCCGCTTGCGGCATCCAGCAGGTGCCGGAGAATGCCAGCCTGATCGAGCCGGATTCGCTGCTTGCGGATCTCCTGGTCGACCAGGTCCCCGGTTACCTGGAGCCTGGGTCGTATATGCTATTGCTGAATCTCGCCAAGTGCGAACTCGAGACCTTGTCTTTCTCCTGGCAGGGACACCGGCTGCAAACGACGGGCATTGAACTGGACAAGGCTGTGATGACCGTCATCCGCGCTTATTTTTCCACATCAGGCCAGCGCTTTGCCTTGGCGTTGCCCAGCTTTGGCGCATATCTCCCGGGTCTGCCGAAAATCCCGGAAAACCGTCTTTTCGGGGAAGTATCCCACTGCCGGGTTCTCGGCGGATATGGCCGGCAAGACGGTGATGCACTGGCGATAGCCCTGAACCTGCTCGGCCGGACAGGCGGCAATCCGAATGAGTTGTATAATTTCTCCCGCAACTGCTCGATTGGCCTGGCCTTGCCGGAAACCGCCCTGCAGGCCTTGATTGACAGGGCCTGGGGACAGTATGTCAAGATTATGCCGATTGCCGGGCAGATGACATTCGAAACCCCGTCAGTCAACGAATTCATACAGACAGTTGGCCAGGTTTTCAACATTGTCCAGCGTATCGCGGTAGAACTGGCTTCCCTGGGTTTCGTTGAAACAGAAACAATTTTCCATGGCTTGAAATTCATCCTTGACTACACGGCGGCATTTCCCTGGAAACCCGAGATCGACTTCCAGGCCGGCAATACGGTGTGCCTGCGCAATGCCCGCACAACCGGCGAACTGCGGCTGCGTGTCCTGCTTGATGTGGAATACCGCGTGGAAGTGGATCCCACCGGCTGGCTGCCGGATTTTATTCCCGATATCGAAGTATCACATGAACGGCGCATGGTCGAGATATTCCAGATGAGGCTGATCATGAATGATGTGGGACTGAAGGAGGCCAAGGGAACCGTTGTGTTCGACGAACAAAGCAATTCGCTTGCCCTGAAGCTGACTGCCATTGACCTGGCCTTGGACATCGCCATCTCCTTGTTCCCCGGCTGTCCATTCCTGTCTTTTCCCGGTTGGATCCAGAACAAGCTGATCGACCTGGCGGAACAGATCATCATTGCCAACTGCCCGGCCATCTCCATCTCACCGCCTGTTCAGTTCAAGCTTCCGATGATTCCCTGGCCTGTCAATGTCAAAGGCCGCAAACTCGGAATCGACGACAATGAATTGACGGCGACCGCCGATGTCTGGT
>CAZFWQ010000010.1:20832-23883 GCA_964522755.1 uncultured Oscillospiraceae bacterium
TGACGCGCTGAAGCAGGACATGCCCTATGTGCCCAAATACATCGTCAATACCAATAATGGCGAAATTCATTGTCTGGGATGCAGCGGCCTGCTCGATACCTATGAAGAACACCAGAAAGGCTACCATTTGTTGAATGATGCGGTCAATCGCGGCTATGACGGCTGCGGCCGGTGCTTGCCTGAACTGCATACGCGATGAACGATAATCATTTGCGTTGGTGAACCGGATCGATGACATAGGATGGCATAGGCTGACAAAAAAAGGATGACGCATGATGACAAAAATATGATGACAAACTTATTGACAGCGCAGTCAAGCAGTACTAAAATCAAGACAGATGATCTGATTAAGTAACTGTGCCCAAGGTTCTGTTGGCATCTTATCAGATGAGGTGTCGCGAAACAATGGAAAAACAAGGTACCTGCTGAGTAGGTGAAAACATTGGTTTGTCGAAGGGATCCTGCAGGCGAGAAATCGGCTGCAGGTTTTCTTTTTTTATCATGGTCTTCTGTTCCACGGGCTACCCATCCATACCGTCCATGCTCATCCTTACCCGTCCATACCCGTCAAACCTTATTGGCCTGGTTTTGTGAAAGGAATCATAAGATGAAAAGAGTTCTTGTCGGGGCGTTGATGCAGGAGAGCAATTCATTCAGTCCGAGGCCAAGCGTCTGGTCGGACTTTCATGTGGTGACGGGGAATGACATGCTGGACAGGATTGCGGCGTCACCTGTCTTCAAAGCCGCTGGAATTGAGATGATTCCGACTATTTACGCATATGCGGTTCCGGGTGGCATCCTGCGTGAAGAAAGCTATTTCGGAAGGTGCCGCATTGGATGGCGTTTGGCTATATCTGCACGGAGCGTTGGAGGTGGAGCGGATAGGCAGCGGGGAAGCCGATCTTGTCAGCGCCATCCGCCAAAGAGTCGGACCCGGCATTCCCATTGCGGTGGCTTTGGATTTTCATGCGAACAATACCCAGGTTCTGATGGACAACGCCAATATCGTTTATGGGTATCGGACAGCCCCTCACACCGATGAAGCGGAAACCCAGGGAAAAACGGCAAGGCTGCTGATTCGCTGCATGGAGGAAGGACTGCTGCCAAAACCTGTCATGGTAAGGCCGCCATTGCTGATTTCCGGGGATATGGCCACAACGGGCATTGAGCCCCTCCTGTCGCTGATGCGGGAGGTAGCGGGGGCCGAATCGACGGAAAGCATCCTGTGCGCGTCTTTTTTTGATGGCATGGCATGGGTGGACGCGCCGAACAGCATGGCCAGCATTGTCATTGTGGAAGAGCGGGGCACGGTGCGCGCGGAAAAAGAAGGCTGGCGTCTCGCAGGCCTTTTCTGGAATGCGAGAGAGCAATTCAGGTTCGAGGAGGAAACCGCAGAGCCGGAAGAAGCGATCAGAATGGCCGTCATGGAGCCGGAAGAGCCGGTTTTCATTACCGACTCAGGAGATAATGTAACAGCAGGCGCGCCTGGAGACAGCGCTTTTTATCTGAAACTGCTGATGGAGAATCCTCCAGATCGGGTACTGGTGGCCGGGATTGCCTGCGGGCAAGGAATGGAAGCCTGCAGGCAGGTTTCGATCGGGGCCCCCGTCTCGTTCGACATAGGAGGTGAAATGGATCCGGATGGCGTTGTTGTTCCATTAAGCGGCTTTCTTAGGTGGAAAGGCAAAATCCTTGACAAAAGCGGAGAACGGAATACGGAGGCGGTTGTCGTGGAGGTCAAGGGGATTCATGTCATCATCACGGCACAAAGATGCGCATTCGTAACCCCTGAAAGCATAGAATCGGCCGGAGTGAGCATCAGGGACTACAAGGCCGTGATTGTCAAGCAAGGATATTTATATGATGCGCTTCGCCGGGTTTCCAGACGGTCCATCATGGCATTCACGCCGGGAAGCGCGTGTCAGGATTTGTCGCGGTTCACCTACAAAAAGGTGGAGAGACCGGTTTTTCCACTTGATAGGGATTTCTGCTGGAACGTATCGGAACAGGCTGCCCTTGAAACAACTGGCGCGTCGGGTTCTTTCTGAAATAGGCGGAATCGGACATTCAAGCAAATAAACGATTGGAGGGTCCTTGCCACATGAAGAAAATCCATCTGATCTGCAACGCCCATCTGGATCCCGTTTGGCTTTGGGAATGGGAAGAGGGTGCGGCCGAGGCCATTTCGACGTTCCGGGTCGCGGCGGATTTCTGTGAGGCATACGACGGGTTTGTGTTCAATCACAACGAAGTCATTCTCTACAAATGGGTTGAAGAATACGAACCGTTGCTTTTCAAGCGGATTCAAGCCCTAGTCGGACAAGGCAAATGGCATATTATGGGGGGCTGGTACCTGCAGCCGGACTGCAACATGCCCTGCGGAGAATCTTTCGTCAGGCAGATTCTGGTCGGACGGCAGTATTTCAAGGAAAAATTCGGGGTTGAGCCGACAACGGCCATCAATTTCGACCCGTTCGGGCACAGCCGGGGCCTGGTCCAGATCATGAAAAAGAGCGGTTACGATTCATATGTATTCTGCCGGCCCGACCAACGCGATTGCCAATTGCCGGCAGGACCTTTTCATTGGGTCGGGTATGACGGTTCGCAAATCATGGCCCACCGTGCATTCGGAAGCTACCTGTCCCTGAGGGGGCAGGCGGCCGGGAAAGTATCCAGTTGGATGAAAGATGCCGCGGCGGAGGATTCTGACGAGGGAATGATCCTGTGGGGCGTCGGGAACCATGGCGGTGGACCCTCGAAGATTGATCTCGAAAAGCTGAATGCGCTGATGGCCGAAACAAAGGACCATGAAATCCTGCATTCCACACCGGAGGCCTATTTTCAGGAAGTTGCCACAGGTGGCCGCAAATTGCCGGAGGTGGCCAAATCCTTGAATCATTTCGCAGTGGGATGTTACACCTCGCAGGTCCGTGTCAAGCAGCGGCACCGCAGTTTGGAAAACGAATTGTTCGTGACGGAGAAGATGCTTTCCACGGCATGTGCCAACGGGCTTCTTGCGTATCCGTCGACAGAGCTGGGGCAGGCTTGTGA
>CAZFWQ010000011.1:0-7320 GCA_964522755.1 uncultured Oscillospiraceae bacterium
CGCCGAGCCGGTCTCATCAAGATAAGCAGTCAGATCCTTGGAATCCGCCAGAATCTTCGCTTCCCGCAGAAGTTGGATGGAATGCAGGACTTGATGCTTCTCAAGCCCCAGATCGTCTGCGATACAGTCAACACGGCTCTGCGGTGCGTCATCCTTGGATTTCAGGCGACTCCGGCAGGCGATAAGCTTCTTGATGATCCGTATCGCCTGCTCGTGCTCTTGACCGGAAATCAATGGGGATGACCGGATTTTCTCTATCGCTTCCGTTGCATTGCGCGCCAATATGCTATCAGCGTAGATCCGAGGCATATTCTGTCCACGCTTGACATATCCGGCTTCCTCGAGCGCGGCGATAGCGGTCTTGACCCGTGTTTCCACATCCAGGACATTTTGGTCCCAACCGGCTTCCCGGGCGATTTCGAGTGCTGACCTGGACATGTGCGAACGGATGCGCGTCGCATCCTTGATGGCCTTCCAGACCTGCTGGATCTCCTGCTGACTGATTCTGGTCTGGTTGAGCAGGAGAAAATGCTTGTTCAGATCCTCATCGTTAAAGAGCACGTAACAATCTGCTGTGATTTGCTGGTCTCGTCCCGCCCGGCCGGCTTCCTGCACATAATTCTCGAGGGAATCTGAAATATCGTAATGGACTACCAGACCGATGTCTTTCTTATCGACTCCCATCCCAAAAGCCGATGTTGCCACCATGATGCGACTCTCGCCGTGCAGGAAGGAATCCTGATTCTCGCTCTTTTCCTTCTTGTCCATTTTCCCATGGTAGGGTTTAGCCGGATATCCATCTCGGGTGAGTCGTTCCGCCAATTCCGATGCCTTCTTCGTTCGTGACACATAGATGATGGTTGGACAAGGTTTGGCATCGAGAAGCCCGCGAAGCGCGTCGATTTTCGCATCCTCGCTTTTTTCAACGACTCTGTAATGAAGGTTTTTTCTTGCCGCGCTTGCCGTGAACAGGATTAACTCGAGATTCAGCTTCTCTTTGAAGTATGTCCGGATATCATCGATGACAATCTGTTTTGCCGTTGCAGTGAAACAGGAGACCGGGATCATCTCGTCCAGATTCTTTTGGACACAGAGATTCCGGATAAAATCCGCAATGTACAGGTAATCGACACGGAAATCCTGCCCCCAGGAAGAGAAACAGTGGGCTTCATCAATCACAAAACGTACGATCTTTCTATTCAGCAGAAGTCTTTCGATTGTCTTTGAACGCAGGGATTCCGGTGAGATATACAGGATTGTCGCCTCTCCTTCTTCCACGCGACGCAATGATACAGCACGCTCAATCGGGTCCAGGAGGCCATTGACAGTTACGGCATCCGTAATATTGATGCGCTCCAAATTGTCGATTTGGTCCTTCATGAGCGACTGAAGCGGTGATATGACAACCGTAAGCCCTTTGACCGTTTTTCCAGCCTGAAGGGCTGGAACCTGGAATGTGATGGACTTCCCTCCCCCTGTAGGGAAGACCGCCAGCAGCGACTGATTTGCAATGGCCGCCTTCACCGCCTGCTCCTGCAGGGGAATGCCTTCAAAAGTGCGATACGCATCAAACCCGAAGAAACGTTTCAAACCACGGACAGCGTCCAATTGCTCGTTGCAGTAGATACAACCGTGCTGGCATGGCTTTCCCCGCAAAAATCGCATCAGCCGATCTGTCTCAGGATACCTATGCAGGATCCAGGGTGGCGCAATGGCGTACTCATCATCCGCGTGAATCAGCGCCAGACAATAGGCCAGTTCGATCGGTTGCTGCGCGATCATCATCGCAAGAGAAGTATGTTCGCATATGAATCCATGAAAAAATTCTTGGATGGTGTGGACAAGATCAAAAATAAGCGATTCATATCCAACATATGTGAAAAAACCGGAAAAGGTCAATTGTTCCTTTAGCAGTGAATAAAAGATTGCTTTCATTGTCTTTGGAAGTGCTTGGAAGGCAGATACTTCATCGAAAAAGAGGTCCATGGACTTCTTTGCATCACTCAACGGATTGTTTAGCTCATCCGACTGGAGTTTGTCGTCTTTGACCAGCGCGTGATAGGGACGCTTTGGAAAGAGCATGGGAGACAGGGGAAGCGTGTCGATGATTGTCGCCTGCCCAAAATACTGCGCCGTTTCACTTTGGCTCATCGTCGACTTCAGAACAACCAGATCGTGCAGGATAATATTGTGACCGCATATGAATTCTGAATCCTGAATAAAATGCCGAAATGCATCTGAAGAGGCTGTGTGAATGGATTCGCCGTTCAATTTCACACCGCCGAAATCAAGAATTTTCTTTGTTTCTTCGGACACTTCCGTATCGATGAACGTGATGGCATTCAAATCCTGCCTCCCCCGGCGTCATCAAAAATGCGCAACTCTGAAAGCAGGTTTATCGAAAATGTGCTGTCCTCTCATGCATATCCTCTTCGCCCCGTTGAAGGTATACAGTATTTTATTGAAACACATGGCAATGATATCACAATTATTGTCCTTGATGGAAGAACATCGGATTTGGACAAAATAGCAGATAACATCACATTGATTCAAAACGGTAACATATTCCATTCCGGAACAAAAGAGGGCTTGCTGGAAAGCTATAGAATCATCAAGGGCAATCCAAAGGATCTGCAAAGCGCATTGTGCGAAAGAATCATAAGGCTGACTGCGGATAACGGTTGCATAGTCCTCGTTCCATGTCAGCCATTCCTTGCCGGCTGCATGGTATGACCTTTCCATATGCGGCGGGATTTCCGGCAGCCCGTGCAAAAACAGGGCCTATGTCATCGCGATGGGCATCATGATTATCCTTTCCCCCTCATGCACAAATCCGGATGAAAAACCTGTCAATCAGGTTTCCACCCCATCCAGCACCAGCACCCAGTCCTCTCCACGTCCGGAGAGAGCGGGAAGGAATGCCTGCGTTCCTTCATTGGGAAAAATGCCGATTTCGATGAAGGTGCCATTTCGCGGATTGAACCAGGAAGCGCGGACCACCCTGCCGCCGATGCATCCCATCCGCACATTGATTTTCAGTCCGGATGGCGTATAGAGAAAGGCGTATGCCTCTCCCCTGGCCGCCAGAATCCGGCTGGCTCCCTCGTATTGGTCCACTACCAGATCCTGGTCGGGAATCCGCTCAAGCATTGGACGGGATAAGGCAAGCTGTTTGAGAAACCTCATCTGTCCGGCCGCCGGCCGAACCATCGCCTGCCGCCAGTTCAAGGGAAAATAAGGCTCCGATTCCCGGTTCATGCTCCAGATGCAGTGATGGCCGTATGTTACGCCCAGGCCTCCTGCCATTACGCCCCACCAGGCAGCCTGACGCACATCCGCCGCGTCAAAGTAACCGTTGACGGGATTAAAACCTATTGGGTGATCCTCATATCGGGGTTCGCCGTCCAATGTCGGCTTCATGGGTGTCTTCTCCCAGTCGGCTTTTATGAATTTCCAGGTCTCCAGGTTCAATTTTCCGTGTCCCGACTGGATCATGTTGAAATCCAGCCATTCTTCATCATGGACATAATCGGATGAGGAAGATTCTCCGGACGGATGGAATGTGATCAGGTGCTTTCCTTCATCGCCTTCCCGGATGCCTTCGGCCATGGCCTTGATGATTTCAAAATGCCGACGGGTCTTGAGCGGTCTGTCTCCCCCGAGAATCCAGACGATGTTCGTGCATCCGCAGTATCGTCTGCCAATCCATAGACCGTATGCCCGCGCGTTTTCAGCAGTGAAAATGTCCGGACCTTTTCCCCACATGGTGTTGTACTTGTCTCCCCAGGTCGGAAGCAAGCCCACATGGATGCCGCGGTCCGACGCCAATTCGATAATCCTGTCGACATGGGCCCAGTAATGGTTCCCGTCCGTTCCGGGTTCAAGGTCTGGCAGGGTCGGGTCAAAGAAGCCATCCGCGTTTTTCAGAAGCGGGAACCGGCCATATGCATTGGGAACCGTCAAGCCATCGAATTCCGCCAGCGCGACAGCCTGGATGACATTGAATCCCTGCGCTGCCCGGCAGTCCAGGAATTCCACCGCTTCTTCGGCGTTCAACCTGTGGAAGATCTCCCATGTGGTATCCCCCAGCCAAAAGAAAGGTTCTCCATTTTCAGTGACCAGATGCCTATTATTTTCGCTGACGCGCAGCGATGGCAGTTTGTCAGTTTTCATGGTTCCTCCTGCGGTATGTGAGTTTATCCTGTGGTACGTGAGTTTCTCCTGCGGTATGTGAGTTTCTCCTGCGGTACGTGAGTTTCTCCTGCGGTACGAAAGTTTCTCCTGCGGTACGAAAGTTTCTCCTGCGGTACGTGAATTGCAGGGCCTATCATATGCCAAACAGCAAAGTGGCGGTTTTCCCCAGGACCCATTCCTTGTCTTCTTCCGACATGCGGCTGCCACGGATTTTCTCGATTTCCGTGCTTGCGTTTTCAGCATGATCACTCCCGAACATGAACCGGCGCGCACCGAATTCCTTGGTCAATCGCTCTACAATGAACCCCCCGACCCAGGAAACATCAGCATACGTATTTGGACAGTGGCTCATCACGACGCCTATCTCCCCTGTGGAAATCATCATGCCGCTATGGGCCATAATGATGGGAACGTCAGGAAACAGCTCCGCCAATGGAATGAGGTTGGCGGGGTTCGCGAATGGAATCCCGTTTCCGGTGTGAACCATGACCGGCACCTTCAGCTTCCGCGCCATCTCAAAAACCTTACGGCTGTCGCGTCCGCCTGGAGGCGCGGCATGGGCGGCGGGATGGAGCTTGATGCCTACGAAATGGAGTTCCGACATGCACCGTTCCACTTCGTGCCGGTAACTGTCTTCATCCAGATGCGGATTCGGGTTGGCCATGCCGTAAAACATGCCGGGATTCAGTGCCGCGAGATCGGCAATGGCATTGTGCTGCCTTACCACAGCGGCAAGGTCATGGCACGTGGCAGGCTGCACGATGCTGGCCGCTATCCCGCAGCGCCGGTGTTTGTCGAGCAGCGCGCCGTCCGTGAACTGTTCATCAAATACACAGTCTTGTCCCAGATGGGCATGGGCGTCGATGATTCTCATACAATCCCTCCCGAAGGCTGTTTCATTTTTCCGAAAAAAGAACGAATAAAAAAACGGATGCCGCATGAAATGACGCGGACAATGCGGCGCGTCTTGCAGTCTCTGCACGCATGAGACGCCGGGAGACCAGCTTGGGCTTACAGGGTAACAACCTTGTGCTGCGCGGCACTTGTGTAAGTTCCAAAGACCATGGCCATTGTGGTGAGGTTGTCACGGCCGGAGGTGGCGAATTCCTTTCCTGTTTCCATGCACTCGATGAAATGGCTTGACAGAAGAAAATGGCTCTCTCCATGATCAAGCCAGGTTTTCTCCGCCAGGACCGTTTCGCTTTTCCCGTCCTGCGAGATGAGCATGATACGCCCGTCAGTATACAGCTTCAATGTAGCCCGGTCACCATCTATGACCATCTGCTCCAGGTTGCCCGGCCAAACCGGTTCGGCAGGAGGCTGCTCCAATTTCTGGCGTGTTGCCCAGCTCATGTCCATATATCCGTACCAGTCATCATATCCGAGCGTGATGATGCCGGAATCATCGCCTGCAATAAAAGGACTGATTCGGGTCACCTCGGCGTAAAGCCGTTTAGGCGTACCGAACAGGGAGCGCCAGGTATCGAACCAGTGCGCTCCCATTTCATAGAACAGCAGATGCGGCATGTCGCGGAAAAATGGCTGTGGAAGCGGAATGCCCGGAGCCATGCGCGGCGTGTACCAGTCCGTGTGGATGTACCGTGCCACCCGGATTTTCCCCAATGTCCCATCATCTATGACGGACCTGATGATGCGGAAGGGCATCAGCCAGCGCCAGTTTTCCGTGACCATCAGGCGCACTCCCGCTCCTTCCGCTGCCAGCACCATGGCTTCAGCCTCTTCGTACGAAGGCGCGAATGGCTTCTGACATAGAATATGCTTTCCTGCAGCGGCTGCTTTCCGGACGTACGCGAGGTGCGATTCGGGCCCCGTGACGATGTCCACCACATCAATGCCCGCATTGGCAAACATGTCGTCCGCTTCGTCATACAGCCGGTTTGACGGTATGCCGTATTCCGCGGCGCGGTTTTCCATCTTGGAACGGCTGCGGTTGCACAGTGCGGCAACTTCCACATTCGGAATCCTGGTCCAGGCGTCGAGGTGTTTGTCAGACCACCATCCTGTACCGATAAGGCCGATTTTCCAGGTTTTCATCATCACTTCTCCTGACTGAACCGGTTCAAGTGTTTCGGATGGGTCAGCCGTTCCGGGTGATTCAAGTTATTTCCGATGATTCAAGCCGTTCCGGATGATTCAAGCCGTTCCCGATGATTCAAGCCGTTCCGGATGAAGCATGACGTCAATCTGTTCACGCACGCTGTCCGGTTCGAACACGGATTCCCATCCGTCTCGGATGATTCTTTTTCGGCCATACCGGATGGCAGTAAGGCAGGCATCTGAAAAATTGTAGCCGGCGTTGCCGAGGACGATGCCCAATTGCACGTTGATATGGCCAAGCATGAAATCCCTGGCGGCTTCTTCCGGCACGCCATGCTTGACAGCCTGTTCCAGCGCCTGTCCCAAAAGGGTGCTGAGCGTGGAAGCGACGGTCTCCGCCATGGCCGGTTCCAGAATGGCCATCTGTTCCAAGGTGATGCGATGAGACCGTAAAATCGGACCATACTGGATTCGCGCCAGTGCCTCTCCGCGGCTGAAATCCGGCTCCGGACCGCTCATCAATGCCGAAACGATGGATTGACGGGCTTTGATGCCACCAAAAAAGTCTTTCCGCGCTTCCGGATCCGTCTCATCGCTGAACACGGGCGGATGGCATGGATGTGAGATGAAATACCCCAAATCGGTTCTGATTGGCAATTGTTCCAGATAAGCTGAAGCCGGATCCAGCAGCATCAGCATGGATCCTGGTTTCATGGCCGGAACGATGCCGGCGGAGATCTTGCCGATCAGGATATCGGGTACAGCCATCACCAGCATGTCGGCTTGAGGAACCGCCATAGCCTGGGAAACCGGTTCAATGCCTCTGGAAGCCAATTGCACAATGCCCCGTTCACCTGTTTCAACGTATAACACCCGCAGGTCCGTCTTGCGCAGGTTGTCCGTGATTCGGCAGCCCATTTTGCCGCCCGCTCCGACCAGCACGATAGTCTGACCCTCAAGCAATGCTCTTTCAGCTTCCATGTCTCCTCCAAATCCCACAGGCGCGCAATGACTGATTTGCAGGCTTGCCGTCCATGCAATTCAATGACGAGCCTTCATGCGAAACCC
>CAZFWQ010000011.1:7330-11957 GCA_964522755.1 uncultured Oscillospiraceae bacterium
TACAAGTGGCATGCCATGTTGTTTTAACCTCAAGACCCCCCTTGATCCAATGGTCGCTTAATACGACTGGTCGCTTAATCCGTCAGATCGCTTAATTCGACAGGTCGCTTGACAGGTCTGACAGTTTCAAATACCATTGGTGTGCCAGATTCAGATACTCGCCTGGCTCGAACTTGAGATTGAATGCTCAAACAAAAAAGGCAGGCATACCGGTTGCAAATATCTTATCTCATTATAAATCTAAAAAGCATCATACCGGATTCATGTATCCTTATTTGAATATTTGAAGGGATTTCGGAAATGGAAGTTGGAATTGGTTCCTATTGCCTTACATGGGCCATCGGTGTCAACGGGTATCCGAAACCGGATAGCCCCATGCCTGCAGAAGGCCTTTTGGACCTCGCGTCGCAGCTTGGTGTAAAACGGGTGCAATTCGCAGACAATATGCCGCTGCATCGTTTGGACGCGGTTGTGCTCAAGCGGTTGTCCAATCAGGCGAAACACTGCGGAATCTCCCTTGAGGTTGGTACACGCGGTTCGGACCCATCCCTGCTTCTTCAATATCTGGACATTGCTGCAATCCTGGATGCCAAACTTGTCCGGACATTATTAACTGAACCGGATCTTGAAATATGCAAAGCTGACTTGAGTGAAGTCCTGCCTGCATACGCAGCTATCGATGTGAAACTTGCCTTGGAAAATCATGGCCTGCACTCGTCAGGTGAACTGGCGAAATTTATCCGTAGTATGGGCAGTCGCGTCCTCGGCTGTTGTCTGGACACGGTGAACTCCTTCGGTTCCCTCGAAGGTCCGGAACAAGTCATCCGCAACCTTGCCCCTCACACTATCTGCCTTCACCTCAAGGACTTCGTCATCAGGCGCCATCCCCATCAGATGGGTTTCGAGATCCTCGGCGCGCCTGCAGGACAAGGCAGGCTGGACATACCGCGGTTGTGGAACGCTGTCAAAACAGCTTCTTCCATGGCTGACCGGCCTGGTCCCGGCGTCATTCTCGAATCATGGGTGCCATGGCAGGCAAACATAGCCGATACGATCCGGCTGGAACGTCAATGGCTTGAGGAGAGCCTCGCCTGGCTGCGGGTGCTGCAGGCTGATGACGAACCTTGTAATGAACTCGCGCACCATTCCGGATGACGATGCCGCGTGGTTCACTGAAAATCCGGAAATCAGATGCTTGTCTTATTCCTGCCGCTTTCCTTTGAACGGAAAAGTGCATCATCAGCTGCCTTAGTCAAATCAAGGACAGCCTTGCTTCTATCCGGAGTCATCGTCGCCACGCCCAGGCTTATCGTGAGATTGCAACCATCTGCAGGATATGCATGAGGGATTTGGAGCGCCATTATCTTGAGTCGAATTGTCTCAGCGAGGGTCCATGCACCTTCAATATCGGTATTTGGCAGAATGCAGGCGAATTCCTCACCCCCATACCTCGTGACGACGTCTGTTTCACGGACAACGACTTCCTTGAGCGCCTTCGCAATCCTTACAAGGCAGGCATCTCCCTGAAGATGTCCGTGATGATCGTTGTATTGCTTGAAAAAGTCTATGTCAACCATGATCATGGAGATTGGCAATTTTTCCCTCTCTGCGAAGACCCAGGAAAAATCTAAGAATTCATTGAACTTTCGCCGATTGCCAATTCCCGTCAGGTCGTCGAGCAGCGAAATGCTTTCAAGATAATCCCTGTGCCGTTTCAATTCCGCATGCATGCCTACTCTCGCCCTTACGACGACCTCACTGAACGGCTTCGTGATGTAATCGACTGCGCCAAGGGTAAATCCAAAAATTTCATCTTCTTCGCTAACCCTGACAGTGATGAAGATGATTGGAATATCCTTGGTCCGCGCAGAACGCTTCAGTCTCCTGCATACCTCGTATCCATCGATTCCGGGCATCATCACATCCAATAGGATCATATCGGGAGGAGTGTCTGAAAACGCGATCTCCAGTGCTTTTTCCCCACTGGTTGCCGCACGGATGGTAAAATCCGCCTCCAGCAGTTCCGCGAGGACATGAATATTCTCTTTTGCATCATCCACAATCAAAAGGGTCTGCTTCACAATGTTTTCACCCATTTTTCATTCATCTCCCAGCCCAATCCTGAAAACGCCGAATAATCATGGAATCCCCGGAACTCACCCATATGCGCAGGTCCATCACGGTTTTCCAGTGGACGCATCCAGCACCACCTGCATTCCCTCCGCTATTTTCAACAAGGGAATCCTTGCCGCATCAAAATCGAAATAGTGGATACCCTTGCCCAATTCATTCATTTCATCCCGGAATGCTGATGCGCCAATGGCTTTGCGAAGGTTTTCAAGCACTTGGCCTGAGCCGACGTTGTCTTGCCAGACAAGATGTGCCAGTTTCTGCAGGATAGGTTCAACTTCCGCAGAATCCACAGGTTTCATGTTGCCCGCTGCCTCTGGCTCGATCATTTCATTCAAAGTGCTGGTCAACGCGACAAATGTTTGCAGTGACGCGTCAAGTTCAGCCAGCAAATCAGGGTATTTGTCTTCTTCCTTGTTCTTGATGGCCGACTCAAGTCTGCGTGCAACACCCAGAATATCATTTGCGGCCATATTCCCGGAAACGCCGATGATCCTGTGCGCGAGTCTCAAGACAACTTCCATGTGGCCTTGTTTCACCGCACTTCCCATCTCTTCGGAAAAAATCGGAATGCTTCTGGAAAAATCGAGCAGAAGCTTCCTGTATAGCTTCCTGTTTCCACCGAGTCTTTTGAGACCTGATTCAATATCGATGCCGGACCCGCTTTCAGGAAGAACGACATTCATATTGTCCTTGTCCGCAGATTTATCCGTCCGGCTTTCAGGCTGCTTGCTATTTTCGTTTGTCGGCTTTATCCACTTCTTGAGAACGGAGAAAAAGATGTCCGGATCTATCGGCTTGCTGATGTAGTCGTCCATCCCTGCCGCAAGGCATTCTTCCCTGGCACCCCTGATGGAATGGGCCGTCATTGCGATAATCGGCAATCCCTTTTGCCTTGCATCGCCCCTGATACGGCTTGTCGCTTCATATCCTCCCATGACGGGCATCTGGATATCCATCAGGACTGCATCATAATCGAAGCGGGTTACCGCCTCCACCGCTTCTTCGCCATTGTTTGCGACATCCACCCTGATGCCCGCGCTGCTGAGTATCTCCGTGGCCACTTCCTGATTAATTTTGTTGTCTTCCACCAAAAGAATGCGCGTGCCGCCAAATCCATTGGCGAGGACGACATCACTTTCCTTGCTGTACAACCTGGTGAAAGTTTCCGAGCTGTTGAGTCCAAAAATATCCATGATGGTGTCCAGCAAAAGAGAAGGATTCACGGGCTTGATCAAAAATGCGTCGATGCCGATTTTTTCTGCCTGCTTTACGATTTCCTCTCTTCCGAATGCCGTGATCATGATGGTCATGGGGACATGCCCGTTGTTTTTATCCTTGAGTATGATTTCCGCAGCCTCAAGTCCATCCATGTCCGGCATTCTCCAGTCGATGAACACCAAATCATATGGACTGTTCAAAGATTCCTGCTTCAGTTCCTTGATTGCCGCCGCTCCGGATTCAACTGCGAAAGCAGTGATTTCAAGCGCCTTCAGCTGCTCTTTCAAGACCACCCTTTCCATTTCCCTATCATCAACAATCAGCTCTTTCAGGTTTCTGACTTTTTCCATGTCGACGACTCTCTTTTGCCTTTTCTCGTTGTTCACCATGAATTCCACGGTAAAAGTAAACGTGCTCCCAATGCCCAGCCTGCTCTCAACGGATATTTCACCGTTCATCATTTCCACAAGGCTCTTGGATATCTTGAGGCCCAGGCCCGTTCCACCGAATTTTCTAGTGATGGATGAATCCGTCTGAGTAAACGCGGAGAACAATTTGTCCATTTCGTCCTCGGTCATGCCGATTCCGCTGTCAATGACGGAAAACCTGACCCGGCAGAAGCCTGTATATGTTTCGGCAAGCTCAGCTTTGACAAGGATTGTTCCCTTTTCGGTGAATTTGACCGCGTTGTTCACAAGATTGGTCAGAACCTGCCCAAGCCTCAGTGGATCTCCAACAAGGTTGCGCGGCACATCATCCGATATTGCGCTCAACAACGCGAGATTTTTCTCCGCAGCCTTGACGGATATCATGTTGATGATATTGTTCATGACATCATCCAGATGAAACTCAACGGTTTCCAAATCCAGTTTTCCGGCCTCCACTTTTGAAAAGTCAAGGATATCATTGATGATGCCGAGGAGCAGTTTCGCCGATGAATCTATCCTGTCGACATAACCCTGCTGTTTCGGCGTCATGTCCGTCTTCTTGAGCAGACCTGAAAAGCCGATGATTGCATTCATGGGCGTTCGTATCTCATGGCTCATGTTTGCCAGGAATTCACTTTTGGCCCCTGTAGCCGTATTGGCCGCTTCTACCTGCTCTTTCGCAAGGATCAACTCGGCTGCCCGTTTGTTCTTTCCCTCATTCTGAAAGACCAGTTCCTTATTGGCAATGATTAACTCCGCTGCCCGCTTCTCTTTCTCCTCGTTCTGAAAGACCAGTTCTTTATTGGCAACGATCAGCTCTGCAGCACGCTTCTCTTTCTCTTCGTTCT
>CAZFWQ010000011.1:12057-18462 GCA_964522755.1 uncultured Oscillospiraceae bacterium
GAAAGACCAGTTCTTTGTTTGCAATGATCAACTCCGCTGCGCGTTTCTCTTTCTCTTCGTTCTGAAAGACCAGTTCTTTGTTTGCAATGATCAACTCCGCTGCGCGTTTCTCTTTCTCCCCATTCTGAAAGACCAGTTCTTTGTTTGCAATAATCAACTCCGCTGCGCGTTTCTCTTTCTCCTCGTTCTGAAAGACCAGTTCTTTATTGGCTATGATCAGCTCCGCTGCGCGCTTTTCCTTCTCCGTATTCTGAAAGACAAGGGCTTGGTTCGCTATGATAAGTTCTGCCGCCAGTTCTTCTTTTTCTGTTGCATTCCCTAAAACATCCTCTGCCCGCCTGTTATGTTTTATCATCCGGAAACACCTCCGCCATACCTGACATCAATCCGAAACGCATATATCTGAACAAAACGCAATGTCGTCAATCCTGCAAACGCAGGCAGCAAATCTGTGCATACAGGATTTAGCAATAATAAATAAAAACCTCCTCCGTATCTGACTTTGGTTTTGAAAACAAAGTCACATGTGAGGGGGTATCGCGTTGAACTTTAATCATATCACAAATTGAGCAGCAAGATAAAGGTGGATGGCGGACAGGGTGTTGTGGTCAAGGGCTTCGGTGTGTCGCAAGCGCCGAAATCAGGCGAGGAAAGGCCATTGAAAGCGAGTATCGTTTCAAGTTTCCGCTGTTCACGGGCAATCAGTTTTTTCTCACCATATAGTAGAAAGGACTTTTCATTCATGCTCATCACATTTCAGCGCAACACTCAACAAGGTATTGAATGAAAGCGTTGGCGGCGTGAGACAGGGGCAAGTCCTTTTTCGTAAGAATTCCCACCGACCTGATGCCAGGTGGTGGAATGACCGGGATCTCATGCAGTTCGCCGTCCAGGAGTTCCTGCGTCACAAAACTCCGGACGACGGCAGCCACCCCAAGCCCGATCTTGGCGAATTCAATCAGAAAGTCCATGGAGCTGATTTCAATCTCTGCCTTCAATGGGACCCCCTGAGCGGCAAAATGCCTTTCCAGCTGCAGCCGCGAGGTATTCTCCTTTTCAAGAAGCATCAGGGGAAAGCGCGTGATGTCACCGAGTGGCATGGGGTGATCGGGAACCAGTTCCTTCTGGTTTGTCACGAAAATATCCTCTATGGTTGTGAGTTCCTGAAACAGGAAATCATCCTTTCCGTCCGACCTGCTCACGATTCCAAAGTCCAATTCACCCGCATACAGCATGCGTGCGGTTTCCGGGGAAGTCCGGTTGAACACTTGAATGCGCAGTTGCGGATGCAGGTTGTGGAATTGCCTGAGCCATGGCAGGAACCAATGCCTGCACAGCGTATGGCTGATGCCGATGCGCACAACGCCGGCGTCCAGCTTCCGCAAGTGTTCAGCCATCTGTTCTCCCGCGGCAATCTGGTCCATCGCACTTTGCACATATCGGAACATGATGCGGCCTTCGCTTGTCAATTCCACACCCTTTGCCATGCGAATGAATAAGGGGAAGCCAATCTGTTCCTCCAGTTGACCGATCGCCTTGCTGACAGCCGGTTGACTGATGAAGAGCAGTTCCGATGCGCGTGTCATGTTCCCGGCCTTCCCGACTTCGTGAAAAATGCGATACGCATCCAATGACATGGCATAACCTCCAGTTATGGAAGATATGAAAACACAGTATTATCTTTCATTTCATGTATATTGTACAATGTTGAAGACGTATAGACAATATCACCGCATCCCAATCCGCATCCCAATCCCTTACAGTCAGCCGTTCCTTCCTGTATAATCATGAAAGAGGCTCGGTCAAATAGCCGGAATGGCATCGGCAGACCAGAAAATACCCTTTCGACAGAGTCCGGCCAGATGGCCGGAACGAAACCTGCAGAATAGAAGTACCCCTTTTGAATGAAAGGATGCATAGTATGGCGGGAACAACCTTGTATGAGAAAATCCGAAAAGCTCACGAAGTATGGATGGAACCCGGAGAGACGGGGCTTCTGTACATCGACCTCCAGCTGATCCATGAAGTGACGTCTCCGCAAGCCTTTGAGGGGCTTCGCCTGTCCGGCCGCAAGGTTCGGCGCCCGGAACGCCAGGTTGCCACGATGGATCACAACATTCCCACAAAGGACAGGTTCAACATCACGGATCCCATTTCAAAACAGCAGCTGGACGCCCTCGACCGGAACTGCAGGGAAACCGGCATCACCCTTTACGGGATGCATGACATCAGACAGGGTGTCGTCCATGTGATGGGTCCTGAACTCGGGTACACGCAGCCCGGGATGACAATTGTCTGCGGAGACAGCCATACCGCCACGCATGGCGCATTCGGCGCACTTTCGTTCGGCGTCGGCACTTCCGAAGTGGAGCATGTGCTTGCCACGCAATGCCTGCGCCAGGATATCTCCCGCACCATGGAACTCCGCGTTGCCGGCCTTCCCGGACCCGGAGTCACGGCAAAGGACATCATACTCGGCATCATCGCGCAGTACGGCACCGACTTCGGCACCGGATACGTCATCGAATACACAGGCGAAGCCATTCGCGCCATGAGCATGGAAGAACGGATGACCGTCTGCAACATGACAATCGAGGCTGGCGCCAGGGCAGGCATCATCGCCCCGGATGAAACAACCTTCGATTATCTGCGCGGGCGTCAGCAGCTTCCGGAAGGGATTGCGTATGAAGGCCTTGTCGATACATGGAAAATGCTGGTTACCGATCCCGATGCGTCCTATGATGCGGTCCTCGTCTTCGATGCCGCCACACTGGAACCGCAGGTGACCTGGGGAACAAGTCCCGGCATGGGAGGACCCGTGACCGGCACCGTTCCGAATCCCGCCGACTATGAATCTCCCGCCCGTCAGGAATCTGTCCGGGCCGCGTTGGAATACATGGGACTTGTTCCCGGCACTCCGATTACCGATATCAGGATAGATTATGCCTTCATCGGTTCCTGCACGAACGGCCGCATCGAAGATTTCCGCGCGGCGGCCGCCGTGGCGAAAGGTCATCATGTCCACCCGGACGTCACCGCACTTGTGGTTCCCGGTTCCGGCCTTGTGAAGAAACAGGCGGAAGAGGAAGGATTGGATCGGATTTTCACCGAAGCAGGCTTCGAATGGCGGGATGCCGGGTGCAGCATGTGTCTGGCCATGAATCCGGATGTCCTCCAGCCAGGCCAGCGATGCGCCTCCACATCCAACCGCAACTTCGAAGGCCGCCAGGGACGCGGTGGACGCACGCACCTGGTATCACCCGCAATGGCCGCAGCCGCCGCAATCACGGGGCATTTCACGGACATCCGCCACTTTGGGGATTCCGGCAAATAAGGTCAACCATGAAAGGAGATTACGCCATGCAGGCATTTACCGTACATACGGGCATCGTGGCTCCATTTTCAAGAACGAACATTGATACGGATGCCATCATCCCGAAACAGTTTCTCAAGCGTGTGGAGCGATCCGGTTTCGGACAATTCCTATTCTTCGAGTGGCGCTTTGACGAGGCCGGAAACGAAATTTCCACGTTCATCCTTAACCGGGAACCTTGGCGCAACGCCTCCATCCTGCTGGCCCAGGCCAATTTCGGATGCGGTTCGTCACGTGAGCACGCGCCGTGGGCCCTTGGCGACTTCGGATTCAAAGTGATTCTGGCGCCAAGTTTTGCAGACATCTTCTACAACAACTGTTTCAAAAACGGCATGCTGCCCATCCGCCTTGAGCAAGGAATCATCAACGACTTGTTTGCACGGGTTGGTGTCGTTGATGGTTACACCCTCACGGTTGATTTGGGTGCCATGACCATCACGGGAACAGACGGCTTTTCAGTTTCATTCGTTCTGGATGAGGACCGTCGCCAGTTCCTGCTGCAGGGATTGGACGAAATCGGCATGACCATGAACCACGAGTCCGCCATCAGGGAATATGAGCAGATGCACAACATCGGCGCATGAACGGAACCGACTCCTGCCCTTGCCGGCATATCCGGTTTGCCGATTCAGTCGGATAACAATGCGAAGGCATATCAGCATCAGCCAAAAAACCGCCTCTCGAAGGAGAAGCGGTTTTTTCGTATTGCCAATATGAAACATGATGGCAAAGGTCAGCTGAAATCGTGCAGCCACCCTGTCACGGGTTGCGCAGTCCATCAGGCAACCGGCAGGGTTTCATCAGCCATGGAAAGTCCGCGCGCAGCGGATTCATGGTACAGTTTCACCGTGCGCAGCATGGCGCCTGTTCCGAGCAGCCAGACGGCAATCCCGAACAACCCGAGGATAACCGCAAACACGATGCCGATGACAGGAAGCCCTGAAAGAAAAACCAGCAGCAGACGGATGATGGTCAGGCAGGCCAGGCCGGCCGCCAATGCGCCGGGAATCCCTCCGCGACCTCTTGTCAGCAGGTTTCCGAGCCACAGGGACACCGGAAGCATGGACAGGGCGCCAAAGAGTACGATCACGGTAGTCAACAGCAGGGAAACTGTCAGCACAACGACGGGTTTGAACAGGAATATCGCAATAAGGCCAAACAGGAACGACATGATGACGGCTGCCACGGAAACCCCAAGCGCAGCCACACCCACGCCTGCCACGGCAAACGGGTTCTGCCGCAGGTATGCGGCCGGTCTGGCAAAAAAACCGGAAAACAGCCTCAGCAGCAGCAAGCCAATCAAATACAGCAGCAGGACAGTCAGCAGGCTGCGCACCATCTGTTTCCATCCGAACACGTCCGTGCGGGCCGTTTCCTTGGCAGGTGCCACTTTGGTGAAGTTCACCCTGCCGATTGACGCATCCGAGGGGATCGAGGATTCTGAAGTGCCATGATATGCCAATGTTCCCTTGATGACGGTTCCAGGCATGACGACCAGGTTCGTCTTGATATCATTTCCCCTTTGCATGGCTTCGACGGTCACATCGCCGAGGAACGTGCCGGAGAGCGTCACCGTGGAAGCGGCAACCCAGGCCGTGCCCGTGACAGTTCCCTGCAAAATCGCCGTTTCGCCCACAAGGTACAGGTTGCCGCGGACAATGCTGTTCTCCGTGAGGGTGGCCGTACCTGAAAACGATGTCAGGTTTCGTCCTACTTCACCGCTCAGAAGCAGATTCCCTGATCCGCTCCGCAAGCTGCCCAATACCTTGCCTGATACGGACAGGTCGGAACCGACCGCCAGCAGGTCGCCGCCAACGGTACCCTGCATGTCTCCATTCTGGCCGGCCATGACAAGGTCTCCCTTGATTTCGCCTTCATTTGAAATCTGCGTGCCTGCGAGCAGCTTGTCTCCTTCGAATATGGTGCCTGCGCCGACACGGCTTTCCGCCGGTCTGGCAACGTCGCCGTCAACCGCTGCCCGGGCGTGCAGCATGGTACCGGACAACAGGACTGACGCCAGCAGGACAAGGACCGCAACCCGGTTCATCATATGCCTGTTTGAAGACCGAACATTTTTATCTGGAATCTTCATAATTCAATTCCCCTTTCACGCATTGTGAAGCCGTTCTTTTGCCCAGGGTCAGCCGTGTTCCCGGTCCGTGCCATCCGGAAGGATGCAGCCGCGGACCCAACGCACATCAGCACGATAGCCGACAAGAGGGCGGCAGACCCAATCGCCTCATGCCACCGTTCCCCCAACAGGATGACAGAGAGCCGGTATGCGCCATCAACAGCCGAAATGGCGGCATTGGTGAAACCGGCGGCAAACTGGACCAATCCCGATGGAGCGGCTTGCGTGAGACCCAGATAAATCCAGACTCCGCCAATCGCCATCAGCAACCCGGCAACTGTTGCAAAACCGCTCAATGAATGCTCAATCCGCTTCCGGGGCATCTCCGGGAGATTCCTCATGATGTCGGATACAAGTCCGTCTTCCGGTTCTCCAGCCGTTTCCGGGAGCAGCAGGGCTGTCTCCTGGAGCCGTGCCCATGTGTCTGCGCAATGCCTGCATCCCCCCAGGTGAATCAGCATTTTCCTTTCACGATCTTCAGGGAGCATGCCGTCCAATGCCTGCATCATCCATTGCCATGTTCTTTCGCAATCCATTGTGATCCCTCCCATCGCCCGGACTGGTGTGTACCGTGTTCGGCCAGTGCCGCCGCCAGCATCTTCCGCGCCCGGTACAACCGGTTCTTCACCAGTGTCATCGGAAGCTCCATGATCTGGCATATTTCGGTATAGGACAGGTTTTGCTGGTGGTAGAGCAGCACCGGTGTCCGATACATGACGGGCAAGGCCAGCACCGCTTTTCGGATGGATTCCCGCCGCTCCGCATCCAATGCCGTTTGTTCAGGCAGTCCGATTGTGGCGGGAACCTCTTCGACCATTCCTTCCGCGTCCACCACGGGCAGTTTCCTCTTGCGGTTCATATTGATGCAATGATTGATTGCAATTCGGGCAACCCAGGCCTT
>CAZFWQ010000011.1:18501-23809 GCA_964522755.1 uncultured Oscillospiraceae bacterium
GTCCAGGTTGGCCCATGCCTTCAGGAAGACATCCTGCGTGGCATCGGCGGCATCGCCGCGGTCATGGAGGGTGTTCAGCGCCAAACTGAAAACAAGGCCCTTATATTCCCTCACCAACGGCTCGAATGCGTCGCGGTCACCTGCCAGGCATTGCCTGACCTGTTCGGCGTCATTCATCGGAACACCTTCCTTCATTGTCAACCTGTTCATCTTCCTATCCCGGTTCAAAGGTCAATCCACCTGTCAACCTGTTCATCTTTCTGTGCCGGTTCGACGGTCAATCCACCTGTCAACCTGGTCATCTTTCTGTGCCGGTTCGACGGTCAATCCATCTTTCAATCGGAATCAACTGCTGCAGCACTCGTTTCATCTTCTGATACCCAAATCCGGACGCCATGTCTGAACAATTGCGAAAAGTGCATGAATCCATCTGCTGCTGAACTATCGCCCAACCGGTGAAATTGTGATGGCAAACGACTGCATCGCAACCCGATCCGAATCGGTGAAAAAGACAGCCTTCAACCGGCTGTCTTGTTTGTTGATACGTGTGTCAACCTTCATCTCCCTGGAGAAGAGCGTGCCGGTGACTCACCCTGCATCAATACGCATCTCCCTTGAGAAGAGCGTGCCGGCGACTCGACTTTAGTCAATCCGCATCATTCGGAAGAAGCGCCAATTGGTGGTCTTCCTTGTCTTCCTCTTTCAGGTAGCAGCCGATGGCGGGAATGGCCGCCCTATAGTAATCCGGCGCACCCAGGCCTGATTCGGCCAAGGTGCGAAGGGATGTCAGCGCGCTGCCCTTCTTGGATTTCAGCACCTGCACCCCCTGGGCATCCCGGGTTGCCTTCACAGTCAGTTCAGACGTGTTGAACACAAGAAGCTTGTCGATGCTGCTGAGCGCGGCCAAATCAACATCCGCCGGAAGGAACATCATCCGCACCAGGGGTGATTCGCTGCTGAACGCATTCGCAAGCTTCCTGCGATTTGTCTTCGTGGCATATCCCGTTAACGCCACCCGGGCCATTTTCCCGTTTTCAAAAGCAAACAGCATGCTGCCGGAAAAATCGTCGGTAGCCACCATGTAAAGAGCCTTTTCTTCCGGATCCATCTGAAGCAGGTTGACCAGGTACTCGCCCAGGCTGCTGGCCTTCGCGTCAGCGATTTCATGGATGCGCAGCTTGTATGCCACCTGGCGGTCCGTGAAGACAAGGAGATCCGCCTTGTTTCGCGTCTCGATCTCCTGCAGGATGACGTCTTCTTCCTTCAGCTTGTGATCGTTGGCCGAGCGCAGGCTGGTGAGCGTCACTTTCTTCAGATAGCCGTGCGCCGTCAGGAACAGCTTCAGGTTGTAATCCTCAATGAGGTGGTCATCTGAAAATTCTGCAACCTGCGCTTCATGCAGTATCTCGGTCAGACGCGGTTTTCCATACGTTTTACGTATCTCGGCCAGTTGATCGCAGATGATCTTCAGTACCCGTTCTTCATGATTGAGCGTCTTCTGCAGATCGGCGATTTCCTTTTCCAGCACCGTGATGTCCGCTGTCTGCCGCATGATGTATTCCCGGTTCAGGTTGCGCAGGCGGATGTCCGCCACAAATTCGGCCTGCACCTTGTCGATGCCGAACGCCTTTGCCAGGTTCGGAATCACTTCCGCATCCGTGCGGGTTTCCCGGATGATGCGGATGGCCTTGTCGATGTCCAGCAGGATGCGGGCGAGTCCGGACAAAAGATGGAGCCGTTCCTGTTTCCGGGCGATATCGAATGCGCACTGGCGCCTGATGCAGTTCATCCGGAACAGGATCCAGTTGTCGACAATGCCTTGGATGCCAAGCACCATCGGCCGCCCGTCGATGAGCAGGTTGAAATTGCAGCTGACGCTGTCCTGAAGGGGTGTCAGGCGGAACAGCTTCTGCATCAGGGCTTCCGGATCGGCCGTTTTCCTGTAGTCGATGGTCAGGGTAAGACCCCCAAGGTCCGTTTCATCGCGCACATCCGTGACATCGCGCAGTTTCCCGTCTTTCACAAGCTGCGTGATGTTGTCGATGATGGCTTCGGTTGTCGTGGAATACGGAATTTCATATACTTCGATGATGGAATTCTTCTTGTCCACCCGGTATTTCGAGCGGAGTTTCACCGAGCCACGCCCGGTGTCGTAGATGCGTCGCAATTCCGGCACACTGACGATGATCTGCCCGCCGGTTGAAAAATCCGGAGCGGGCAGCAGCTTCACCCAATCCACCGCGTCTTCGCGGATGTAGGTAACGATCGCGTCGCAGACCTCGGCCAGGTTGAAACTGCAGATGGAACAGGCCATGCCGACGGCAATGCCCTGGTTCGGATTGACCAGGATATTGGGGAATGCCGATGGCAAAAGCAGCGGCTCTTTCATTGTGCCGTCATAATTGTCGGTGAAATCCACTGCGTCCTTGTCGATATCGCGGAACATTGCCTCGCAGATGCCGTCGAGTTTCACCTCGGTATATCTTGGCGCCGCGTATTTCATGTCACGTGAAAAGACGCGGCCGAAATTACCCTTCGATTCTATCAGGGGATGCAGCAGGGACTGATTCCCCGTTGTCAGCCTCACCAGCGTCTCATAAATGGTCATGTCGCCGTGCGGATTCAGTTTCATCGTCTGCCCGACCACATTGGAGCACTTGGTTTTCGCTCCCTTGAGCAGTCCCATCTTGTACATGGTATACAGGAGTTTGCGGTGCGACGGTTTCAGGCCGTCGATTTCGGGAATGGCCCGGGAAACGATGACACTCATCGCATAAGGCATGTAATTTGTCTTCAATGTCTCGACAATGGCCTGATCCGTATGCAGCGGGCCTGTGGGGGCTGCCGCCGCGCCTGACTTGTCATGCGGCTTCCTGACGCCTTTTTGTTCCTTCAACGCCTGCCGCCTCTTTCTTTCATCATCGCCTGTCACGCTTTTATCTTCCTTCATTACCTGCCGCCTTTGTCTTCATTCATTGCCTGCCGCCTTTGTCTTCCTTCATTGCCTGCCGCCTTTGTCTTCATTCATTGCCTGCCGCCATTGTCTTTCTTCATTGCCGGTCGCCTCTTCCGTTTCGGGGCAGC
Source organism: uncultured Oscillospiraceae bacterium (assembly GCA_964522755.1). Classification (GTDB taxonomy): domain Bacteria; phylum Bacillota; class Clostridia; order DSM-8532; family DSM-8532; genus JAEWSN01. The sequence continues at coordinate 21,586 of CAZFWQ010000011.1, forward strand.
GGGTCAGCTCACATCCAGCATGTCCATGTATTCGTGCCCATGTTCCGCGATGAAATCCTTCCTGCCCTGCAGGTTGTCCCCCAGAAGCAGGTCGAACACCTCGCGCGTCTGTTCCGCATCGTCCGGCACCACGCGGATGAGCCGGCGGGAAGCGGGATTCATCGTGGTAGTCCACATCATGTCCGGTTCATTTTCACCGAGTCCCTTGGAGCGCTGCATGGTGGTTTTCTTTCCGGAAAATTCCTTCAGAAAATCCGCCTTCTCCTTTTCGGTATATGCGAAACGGATTTGGTTGCCGCAAGTCATCTCAAACAGGGGTGATTCCGCAATGAAAACCTTGCCCGCTTCAATCAGGGTAGGAACGAGCCGGTACAGCATGGCCAGGATGAGCGTGCGGATCTGGAATCCGTCGACATCGGCGTCGGTGCAGATGATGACCTTGCCCCAGCGCAGGTTCTCCAGCTGGAACGCACTCAAGTCCTTGTTGTGCCGGGTGCGGATTTCCACTCCGCATCCAAGGACCTTCAGCAGGTCTACGATGATGTCGCTTTTGAAAATCTGGTCGTATTCGGCCTTCAGGCAGTTGAGTATCTTGCCGCGAACGGGCATGATGCCCTGGAACTCGCTGTCCCGTCCCATTTTGCAGGAACCGAGCGCCGAATCCCCTTCCACGATGTACAGCTCTCTCTTTACGACATCCTTTGTGCGGCAGTCCACGAATTTTTTCACCCGCGTGGCGAGATCAAGTCCGCCGCCAAGCTTTTTTTTCACATCGATGCGCGCCCGTTCGGCCGATTCGCGGCTGCGTTTGTTCACCAGCATCTGTCCGGCGATTCGTTCGGCTTCCTCCCGGTTTTCAATCATGTATATTTCCAGCTGCTGTTTCAGGAAATCCGTCATGCATTCCTGTATGAACCGGTTGCTGACGGCCTTCTTCGTCTGGTTTTCGTAACTAGTGAGCGTGGAGTGTGAATTTCCGATCAGGATGAGGCTGTCCTCAATGTCGCCGAATGTGATTTTGCTTTCGTTCTTATTGTATTTGTTCGTGTTCTTAAGATATTTGTCGATTTCATAGACGAACGCGCTGCGCACTGCCTTGTCGGGCGCCCCTCCATATTCCAGCCAGCTGGAATTGTGATAGTATTCCACCCGTTCCACCTCATTGTTGAAGGCGAAGGCAAACTGCATGCGCACCCGGTACTCGGGCTTGTCTTCACGATCGCGGCCCTTGGCGTTTCCCTCGAAGAAACGGACTGCCGTGAAGTTCTTGTCTCCGCCAAGCTCGTTGACATAGTCCACAATGCCATTCATGTAGCAGAATTCGTCCACGGAACCTGTCGCTTCATCCTTCAGTTCGAACAGGAGTCCGGCATTCGCGACAGCCTGACGCTTGAGGACCTCTCGGTAATGCGACAGGGGGAGGTCTATCTCCGTAAAAACTTCACGATCCGGTTTCCACGTGATGCGGCTTCCCGTGTGCGGGTAGGCCGTCTTTGTCTTCCTGAGGCCGCCGATGTTGACCCCTTTTTCGAAATGAAGCTCGTGGCGATAACCGTCACGGTTGACCAGCACATCCATCCATTCCGAACTGTATTGGGTGGCGCAGGCCCCCAGCCCGTTCAGGCCCAGTGCGAATTCATAATTGCCGTCCGCATTGTTTTCATATTTGCCGCCTGCATACAGTTCGCAAAAGACAAGTTCCCAATTGAAACGCGCTTCCTTCTGATTGAAGTCGACCGGGATGCCACGGCCTTCGTCCTCTACGGTGATGCTCATGTCCTGGTGGCGGATGATGCGGATGATCTTGCCGTAGCCTTCCCTGGCCTCGTCGATGGAGTTGGCAAGGATTTCAAAAAATGAGTGTCCGCATCCTTCCAGCCCGTCGGAGCCGAAGATGACTCCCGGACGAAGCCGGACGCGGTCTGCGCCCTTGAGCGAGGTGATGCTCTCATTGCCGTATTCCCTGGTTGGTTTCCCCGCCATGTTTCTCCTCCGTACATCCGATAGTCACTTCATCCTGATGGAATTGCGAGGTTGAATCCTCTTCCACATTTCCAAAGCGGGCGATGCACAATGTCAAACGTTTGTTCGAAGAACATTGTACCATTTCTGACGTACCGTCACAATGCGGCTCAAAACTGTTTTCAGCTCAAAACTGTTTTCAGCGCGAAACTGTTTTCAGCGCGAAACTGTTTTCAGCGCGAAACTGTTTTCAGCGCGAAAC
>CAZFWQ010000012.1:0-19481 GCA_964522755.1 uncultured Oscillospiraceae bacterium
GCGACTGGGAAGCGACTGGGAAGCGACTGGGAAGCGACTGGGAAGCGACTGGGAATGAGGACCAGAAAAACCTAATATGAAATATACCCCTTTGCGATTATGTTAGAATGATTTATGATCATCCATGAATATATTGCGGGGGTGTGGCCATGCCATTGAATGTAATGACGGCGCGGGATGCGGCGAACCTTGTTTCCGACGGCGATACCCTTCTAACGGACGGCTTTGTCGGGTCCTGCTTTGCTGAAGAGCTTGCAATCGGCCTTGAGCAGCGCTTCCTGGAAACGGGCACACCCGGAAACCTGACCCTTGTCTACTGTGCGGGCCAGGGAGACGGCAGCGCCAGGGGTCTCAACCACCTGGGGCATGAAGGACTGCTGGGCAAGGTGATCGGCGGGCACTGGAACCTTGTGCCGAAGCTCCAGCAACTGGCCAACGAGAACAAGGTGGAGGCGTACAACCTGCCTCAGGGCGTTTTATGCCACATGCTGCGGGATATTGCCGCAAAAAAGCCTGGAACGCTGACCCATGTCGGGCTGCGGACTTTCGTAGATCCGCGGAACGGCGGAGGCAGGCTCAATGAAAGGACTAAAAAGGACATCATCGAGGTCATCTCCATTGATGAAAAGGAATATCTCCTCTACAAGACATTTCCCGTTCATGTCGCATTTCTGCGCGGCACCTACGCCGATGAAAACGGCAACATATCCATGGAACATGAAGGGTTGTCCGTCTCCATGCTCGCGGCTGCCCAGGCAGCCAGGAATTCCCGCGGGAAGGTCATCGTCCAGGTTGAAAAGATAGTAAAGGCAGGCAGCCTCGACCCCCGTTTTGTCAAAATACCGGGGATATATGTCGATGCAGTCGTCGTGGCAACGAGTCGTGAAAATCATATGCAAACCTTTGGAACCTATTACAATCCTGCATTTTCAGGAGAAATCTCCGTGCCGACCGGCTCCATGCCCGCAATGAAGATGAGTGAGCGCAAGATCATCTGCCGCCGTGCAGCCGCTGAAATCGCCAGTGGAAACGTCGTGAATCTTGGCATCGGTTTGCCGGAAGGCATCGGTTCTGTCGCGAATGAAATGGGGATATCGGACAATTTCATCCTGACTGTCGAATCGGGTGCCATTGGCGGCGTGCCGCAAAGCGGCCTTGATTTCGGCTGCACCCTCAATCCGCAGGCCATCATCGACCAGCCCAGCCAGTTCGACAGCTACCATGGCGGCGGTCTTGACCTGGCTTTTCTTGGAATGGCGGAAACGGATCGGTTGGGAAATATCAACGTGAGCCGGTTCGGTCCCCGCATACCGGGTGCCGGAGGCTTCATAGACATCACCCAAAACGCCAGGACGGTCGTGTTTTGCGGGTCTTTCATGGCAAAAGGACTGAAGATAGCCGTGAAAAACGGTGAACTGAAGATTATCGAGGAAGGCACGGTCCGAAAGTTCGTCCATGCGGTGGAGCAGATCACTTTTTCCGGGGAGTTTGCGGTAGAATCCGGGCAGAGAGTGCTCTACATCACGGAACGCGCTGTTTTCGGACTGGGCCCCCAGGGGATGGAACTGCTTGAAATCGCTCCTGGCGTTGATTTGAACCGCGACATCCTCTCGAAGATGGATTTCCGTCCGGCCATGAACCATGTGAAGTTCATGGAATCATCCATATTTGCAGATTGACAGGGAGGTATGACATGAAAAACGCAGTTGTCATCGCATCGGCCTGCCGGACCCCCATTGGGGCGCTGATGGGCTCGCTGTCCTCCATGACCGCCGGAAAGCTGGCGGCCGCCGCGGTCAAAAGCGCCCTGGAACGGGCCGGCATCAGCCCGGATCTGGTCGATGAGGTCTTCATCGGCAGTGTGCTCCAGACCGGCGCCGGGCAGAACATCGCGCGGCAGGCGGCCATCGGCGCGGGCATACCCGTCGCAACAACCGCCACTACCGTCAACATGGTGTGCGGATCGGGCATGAAGGCCGTCATCACCGGGATACAGGCCATTTTATGCGGCGACGCCGACATTGTGGTAGCTGGCGGCACGGAGAGCATGTCCAACGTGCCATACTACTGCAAGGCAATGCGTGCAGGCAATAAACTGGGGGATGTCACCCTGATTGACGGCATTGTTTCCGACGGGTTGACTGACGCGTTCAGCAATGACCACATGGGTTTCCTGACGGAAAACCTTGCCGGGCGATATGCGATAACGAGGGAAATGCAGGACCAGTTCGCTGCCGAGAGTCAGCGAAAAGCAGTTGCAGCCATGAATGCCGGCGTGTTTACCCGGGAAATCGTCCCGATCGTCATCACCGACAACAAGGGCAATCAGACAATTGTTTCCCTTGATGAGCATCCAAGGCCGGGCACAACTCCAGAGAAGCTGTCCAAACTCCGTCCTGCCTTCCGGAAAGACGGCACGATAACCGCGGGCAATGCCTCGGGTATCAATGACGGGGCGGCAGCCCTTGTGCTGATGAGCGAAGAAAAGGCAAGGTCGCTCGGAATCCGGCCGATGGCAAAGATCGTTTCCTATGCGTCCGCCGGCGTGGAACCGGAGAGTATGGGTATCGGACCAGTATTTGCAGTGAGAAAAGCACTTTCCAAGGCGGGATTGTCCCTTGACGACATGGATCTGGTCGAATCCAATGAAGCCTTTGCCGCCCAGTCCATTGCCGTGATGAAGGAACTTGGCCTGCCTGAAGCCAAAATCAATGTCAACGGCGGCGCGATTGCCCTCGGACATCCCATCGGGGCCAGCGGCGCCCGCATCCTCGTCACGCTTCTCTTTGAAATGCAGCGGAGAAGGGCTGGAAAAGGCTTGGCGACATTATGCATCGGCGGCGGAATGGGCAGCTGCATCGTGGTTGAAATGGAGGTCGGAAATGAGGCTGAAGGATAAGGTGGCCATTATTACAGGGGGTGCAAACGGCATCGGCCTTGCGACGGCGCAAAGATTCCTGATCGAGGGAGCCCGGGTCGTGATCTGTGATTTGCAGCAGGAAGCGCTGGATGAGGCTGTTTCCATGTTGACGCCTTACGGAAGCGTAAGTGCCTTCCTGGTGGATGTGACTGATGAAGGAATGGTTCTCGCCATGGCCAGGGATGTTGCCGAAAAATATGGAAGGATAGACATTCTGGTGAACAACGCCGGCATCACATCCGATGCCCAGCTGATAAAGATGACCACTGATCAGTTTGATAAAGTCATAAACGTCAACCTCAAAGGCGTCTTTCTCTGCACAAGGGCTGTCGCACCCTACATGATCAGCCAGGGCGGAGGCCGGATCATCAATGCGGCATCGGTCGTCGGTTTGCATGGGAACTTCGGCCAGACCAATTACGCCGCTACGAAAGCGGGGCTGATAGGAATGACCAAAACATGGGCAAAGGAACTCGGCAGGAAAAATATCTGCGTGAATGCCGTGGCGCCCGGCTTCATCCTGACCGACATGGTCAGGAAAATGCCGGAAGAAGTATTGGCCATGATGTGCGGCAAGACGCCCATGAAGCGGCTTGGCACAGTGGAAGAGGTTGCCGGCGTCTATCTTTTCCTCGCCTCGGATGATGCTTCGTACGTCAATGGCGCGACAATCAGCGTCGATGGCGCCATATCGCTATAGAGCGGCGATTGGCGTCGATGGCGCCGTATCGCTATAGAGCGGCGATTGGCGTCGATGGCGCCATATCGCTTTAAGGCGGCGATCAACGTCGATGGCGCCAACATCGGTCTTGGGAGGGAAACAGATGAAGATAGGTGTTGTTGGAGCGGGGACAATGGGATCGGGAATCGCCCAGGTTTTTGCCGCCGGTGGCTGCGAGGTCGTCTTGTGCGACATGAACATGGAATTGGCTGAAAAAGGCAGGGCCAGGATAGTCAAAAGCCTGTCCGGCCTTGTTGCCAAGGGGAAGATGGGAAAAGATGACAGCAGCCGGATTCTTGCCGCCATTTCGACCGGGACAATAGAAGAGCTTGGAGATTGCATGCTGGTCATCGAGGCGGTCAAAGAAGACATTTTGGTCAAGAAGGCCGTTTTTGCCTCGCTTGCCGTGATATGCCGCAGCGAGGCCATCTTCGCCACCAACACATCGGCCCTGTCCATTACTGAAATATCCGCAGGACTTGACAGGCCCGTAATCGGCATGCATTTTTTCAATCCTGCCCCCGTCATGGAGCTTGTGGAAATTGTCGCCGGCCTTGATGCCCCTCAGGAACTTGTGGACCGTGTGACGGAACTTGCCGCGAACATCGGGAAAACGCCCATCCAGGTTCGGGAAGCACCGGGATTTGTCGTCAACAGAATCCTCATGCCGATGATCAATGAGGCAATCACCGTGCTTTTCGAGGGCACGGCATCCGCACATGACATCGACCGTGCCATGAAGCTGGGAGCCAATCACCCGATCGGCCCGCTTGCCCTGGCGGATTTGATCGGAAACGACATCGTACTGGCCATCATGGAAGTGCTCTGCAAGGAAACCGGTGACAGCAAATACCGACCGTGCCCCCTATTGAAAAAGATGGTTCGCGGTGGGCTGCTTGGCAGGAAAACGTCCAAGGGGTTTTATGATTATTAAGTGTGATTGGTATTTTCATAAGCGGAAAAGCCTGCCGGAAGCGATATCGGATATCATTTGCATGCTGAGATGTTTGGTTAACCGGGAAACGGGGAAATACAACATGAAAATCATGCTATCCTGACATGGATCAGTTTCATGGAAGGCGCGTTGATGAAAAGGAGATTTCCATGATGGATTTCGAGCAATACAGGCAGATTGTTGAAAATGCGCCAAACCTGCTCTGGAGAGCAGGTCTGGATAAAAAATGCGATTATTTCAACCACACCTGGCTGAATTTTACGGGTCGGAGCATGGCTCAGGAAAGCAATGACGGTTGGGCGGAGGGAGTACATCCCGAAGACCTGGAACAATGTATCAGTACCTATTTCAGTTCGTTTGACGCCCGCAGGCCATTTGAAATGGAGTACCGGCTTCGCCGGGCGGATGGGCAGTACCGATGGATTAACGACTGCGGCACGCCATTCAACAATGACGATGGGACATTTGCCGGCTTTATCGGCAGCTGCATGGATGTCACTGAACGAATAGAGGGGGCCGCGCTCAAGGAGAGAGCGCACAAGGATGGGCTGACCGGCGTGCTCAATCGCTCTCATTTCGAGGAACTGGCGCAACAGGAACTGGAACGTGCCCGACGTTACCATACTTCACTCTGCCTGGTCATGTCGGACATCAATCACTTCAAGGCTGTCAATGACACCTGCGGGCATCAGACCGGCGACCAGGTGCTGGTTGCCTTTGCCCGGTTCCTGCAAACACATTTGAGACATTTCGACTTGATTGCGCGATATGGCGGAGACGAATTCCTTGTACTGATGCCCAACACTGATGAAATGCAAGCCGGCCGGGCGATCCTGCATCTTCAGCAGGAACTGGCGGAATACACGACGGATGTTCAAGGGGCGCAATATACCATCAGGGCCAGCTTCGGACTGGCTGCAGCCAAAGAGGGTGAAAAACTGGAGTCCGTCATTGCGCGAGCGGATAAAGCCATGTATGTCAACAAGCTGTTGACCAACCGGTAGAAGCGGTTGATACTTCCATGTCCGGAGGTTATCACGATGGATTATGTAGCCCAGCATACTTCGATGCCAAGGGAAATCAAGGCGGAAAAAGAAAGGATGCCGGTGGCCTATCTTGGTCTTGGCATCCTTGAATGGCATGGCGAGCATAATGTCGCCGGCCTTGATGGAGTCAAGGCCAATGGGATGGCGGAGCATTTCGCGCGCAAGTTCGGCGGCGTCGTCATGCCGCCCCTTTATTGGGGTGATGACAGAGGTGAAATATGCGAACTTGTTTTCAAACCGGAATTGTTTTCGGAAGCCGTCTTTGACCACACACCGCTGATTTGTGAGAAAATAGGATATCAGCTGCAGGACTTGGAGAAAAACGCCGGACGAAGCCGTGAAAACGGCGGATGGAAATTATGGATGGAACTCCTTGTCCATATGTTTTTTCAGATCGAATCCTTCGGCTACAGGTGCATTGTTCCCATCCCGGGCCATTATCCGCTGTTCACCCCGCTTGACGGGGCTATTGCAGGATATGGGGAGCAGGGAGGCACATGCGACATCTTCACCATCAAGGACCCCATGTTCAGCGATACTGGAAATGCGGGCGACCATGCCGCCAAATTCGAGACATCGCTGATGATGCTGCTGCAGCCTGAAATGGTGGATTTGTCGAGACTGGATCAGGACACGTCAAAGCTCAACATCGGGGTGCTTGGGGAAGACCCTCGCCTGCATGCGTCGAAGGAGTTTGGTCGGCAGGTGCTTGACAAGCTTGACAGGATTCTGGAAAACCATCTCAGGGAAATATTGCTTTTGTCATGAACAGGTATGGCGGGCATGCGTTGAAACACTTTGCAGCCAGCAATTCATTCATCGCGGACTTCATATCCAGAGATTACATAATATGAAATTTCTTCACAAGCTGTGTTTCTTCACAAGCTGTTTTTTTTCATAATCCGTATTTCTTCATCATGGACCGGATGAAAGCAACGCCCTCATGAACCAGGGTATCGCCATCCTTTGCGAGTTTGCGCCATACCCACGTGGTCATGTTGTCTGTCAGGTCTACAAAAGATTCCAAAGCGGCGTTTCCGTCATACTCCATCTCGCCCAGGGCTCGGAAAATACCGTCCCAGTCCACGAGGCCCGTTCCGGGGATGCCACGGTCGTTTTCGCAGAAATGGTAGTGAATGAGGTCTTTGCCTGCAAGCTTCGTGGCGTCGTAGAAGGATTTCTCCTCGACATTCATGTGATAGGTATCCAGGTGGATTTTGATATTGTCCATCCCGATCCGGCCCTTCAATTCACGTGCCTGCGCGCAGGTGTTCACGAGATAGGTTTCATACCTGTTGACCGGCTCCAGACCCAGGTTGATACCCAGCTCCTTCGCATAAACAGCAACTTCCCTGAGCGCATCTGCGGAGAACTGCCACGTTTCTTCGGTCGGCCTTTTCGTTGCGGGTTTGATATGCTGTGAGTAGATGACACCGGACAGATTCACGGCACCGGCATCATGCGTGGCTTTCACACATGCCTTCAGATAGTCTGTGCCTTTGCGCCGGATGACGGGGTCGTCATCCGTGATGTCCGTGCCGCCGAGGAGCACCGTGGACGTGCAGAGTGACAAATCCGCATTTCGCAGGCGTTCCCGAACAGACTGCGCGTCGAATGTGTCCAGCACCATCAGCGGAATCTCTATGAAGTCGAGACCCAGACCCTTGACCCGGTCTATCAGGTGCAGCGTGTCGTTGCTCCACTGGGAGCACCAGGCATAGGCGTGGATTCCTAACTTCATGACCGGTTTACCTGTTCCTTTCGTGTTCGGGGATCTGCCTCACCAATCATATCATGGCAGTGACCGGATTGGTGCAATTCCAGTCCGCCATTTATTACCAGACAAACATCTATTTCAGAATTATCATATATTTCCAGTCCGCCGTTACTTTTCAGACCATCGCCTCTCGTTTTACCTGAATTCCCGCACAAGGCGCGTGACTGCTTTGAACTTCTCCACGGAAACACCAGGCGGACAACTGTCGCTGTTGGCCAGTATCCATTTACTCCGACCTGCCTGGGTCATATTCGTCATCAATGCAGTCACATATTCTTCCAGTTCGTCATACGTGCTGTATAGAAACACGGTAGGCTCAATTCCGCCGATGAGGCCGATCTTTTCCGGAAGAATGGCCCGGGCATCCCAGATGCCGATGTTTCCCGTCGGTGGGGGCGAGATCGACTCAATGGAATCAATGCCGGTTTCAGCCATCAGCGGGAGCAAATCCCGCAGATGCCCGCAGGCATGGTGAATCAGCAGTTTTCCGGCGTCGTGGATGATGCCGGCCCATTGGTTCAGTTCCGGCGCCGTATACCGGGAAAACCAGCTCGGTGTGATATTGGTCGTGGAACTGTCTTCCCAGAAGATGAACGCCTCTGCCTCGGATTGTACGGATATGCGGACTGTTTCAGCGGACTTCGCCTGCATGACTGCGAGGCATTCCTCGACCGGCTCCGGATGGTCCTCAAGCATGTAGGTCAGTTCCACGGTCCCGATCCAGTGTTCGACAAGTGTCTGGAAAGAAGATTTCATGTAGGTTCCTATTATGGGGATGATGAGTCCGCCTTCTCCAAGCAGCCGCCTTTTTTCCACATATTCATCCATATCCGGGCTGATGCGCGTATGCTCGTTCATCCATTGGAAAATCTTCAAATCGTCGATGGTTTTGATTGGATGTTCTGTCAGGAACCATGTGTTTCCGTTTGGAACGTATGTATGTTCAAGCGTCAGCGTGCCGACCGGCGTGTGAATATCAGCATGCCTCTTTCTGCCGCGTACGGTTTCCGTGGTTTCCGACCCGGGGCACGAAACCTGATAAAGCTGGGAAGCCCCCCTCAACAGCGGGTCGGCGCCGATTTCCTGTAAAAAAGCCACATCACCGCGATTACGAAGCGCTTCCGACTGTGCTTCCCACCAATACGCGAGGAAAGGGGACCAAGGGATGCGGTCGGTTTCATCACCCCGTAAAGCAGCCAGCAGACGTTCCCTTGGCGTCATTTCCGGAACATTTCGCATGAAATGGCTCCTTTCGCGAATCCCATTGAATGGGAAACATGTACCGAATGCAAAAGAGGCACCTCAAAACCGAATCTTTTGAGGTGCCTCATCATTGATTTGATTGTATCATTGATCCGAATCCGCGCGCTATCCCGCTGAAATGTCTTTGCGCTTAAATGACATAACGCTGAGATGGTTCCGGTGGGATGACCCTGCGGCATGGTGGCATGACCCTGTTCGCATAAATCCCGCGGATACGGCTTCGCTCATCCGTTCAGACTTCGGATTTGCTTCCGAATTCGGAGGACAAGACCTCATCCTGTGCATTTACTGATTTTTCGACGATATCGTCGCCGCTTTCTTTTGATGAATCATCCCCATCCGCAGCACCGCAGCAGCAGCAGCCATCCTCGCAGGATTCGTCATCGCAGCACTCGTCGTCACAGTCGTCCCCGCATTCGTCTTCGCAGCCATCACAGCCTTCTTCATCGCAGCCGTCACAGCACTCGCCTTCCTGGGCCTCTTCGTCTTCGCATCCGCAGGGACAGGCTTTTTCCCGATGTTTTGCCACAATTTTCTTTGTCAGTTCAATGGCACCCCAAGCAGCCAGTCCCAACACAACGGCAGTCCCAAAACCAAAACCCAGATATGCCCATTCGTCTCTCTTCATGAAAATCGCCCCGCTTTCCTTCACCCATTTGCTTCACCGGCTGATACCGGGATAGTCATGCCGACCCGGATGTAAATACGTCTTCGCCCAATTGAACATTTATTCATTTCTGGTCTTACTGCGTTTATACCCTCCCCATTATGCGGGAACCAACAGATTTTTACAACTCAGAATGACATCCTGTTGTTTTGCCTGTATGCCCTTGGAGAAACGCCGACACGACGCCGGAACAAACGGGAAAAGTAGAACTCATCGGAAAATCCGAAATCGGACGCGATGACGCGAATCGGGTCTCCTGTTGTCTGAAGGCGGATTTTCACCGATTCAAGCAGGCTGGCCCGGATATATTGCTGCAGCGTCATCCCCATGTCCCTGCGGAATTCCCGCTGCAGCTGTACCGGATGACATTGGAGGGATTTGGCCAGATGCAGGGGATTTGCCTGTGCAGGGTTCACAGCGACCAACTGGAACAGCCCTTCATAACGGGTTTGAACCTGGAAGTTCTCTTCTTCATGAATGCCGGCTAAAAAAAGGAACGCCGCCGTCGTCTCCAGTATCATCGACTTGCAGAGCATGGTGTCTGCCAGTGAGGTGCTTGCCGCGAGGCGTGCCATTTCAACCATCCGTTCTCCCGGCCAGGGCAGTTCCAGACAGGTGGAAAGCCTGGAGAACAGGTCCTCATGCCCTGAAAGGCGCACGTTCGCATGAAGGTAGAATTTCGTCAGCTTGTCCGGACAGCGGTAACTGCAGGTCAGTCCGGTTGGAATCAGATAAGCGTGATTGGGAAGGAGCGAAAGTGATTGCCCGCCAAACTCGAGAACACCTTGTCCTTCCATCATCCAATAGATTCTGTTGAAGGGGGAGACGATGTCTTTGTGTATCCAGCCACGGTCCCCGCAGTAAAGCCCGCTTTCCAGAATATGCAGGTTCAGACGGTTGAATGAGGCATCAAAAAGTAGGTTGTTCATGCATTGCCCCCAAAAAGTCCATGTTTATCATATCCCTGTCCATGTACGGTATATCATGCCCGTTTCATAATGGCAAGTGAAAGAACAGCAGCGTGAAAGAACAGCAGCGTGTTGAAGAACTACAATTGATGAACTACGGTTGGAGAACTACAGTTGAAGAACTACAATTGAAGAACTACAGAGTGTCAAATAAAAAACGGCGAATCGACAACAGATTCATCGTCAGCAGATTCAAGGTGATTTGGAAGCAGGAGGAAATCGCATGTCAAGAGCAGACGGATGGGCAGCCATAAATCTGGAAATGCCGGATCGCGTGCCGCGCACGGAATACTCGGCGGAAGGCCATTGGGCGCTTGTATCGAAAGTGACCGGGATTCCCGTGACGTCGGGAAGCAGTGAAGCGGAGCGCAGAATTGCTTCCGCGGCGTTTAAGAAAGCATGGAGCTATGACTTCATTTGGAATATCCGTATTCACAATCAGATTTTCGGTGACAAGCGCACAACCATGGGGCATGCGAAATATGCTTCCGGCGGAGTGGATTTTGTCACGGAGGTCCATGCGCTGTATGAAGATCCGGAGGATGCGCTCAAGTTTGACCCATGGGAATTATACGGAGCCGTCGATCACCAGGCAGAGGTGGCGGGATTCAACAGTCACTATGCTCAAAGCTGCATCGACAATCCGGACTCGGTCAATATGACGGGCATCTACACGACCTGCATTTCAGGCCTTATCGAAATATTCGGCTGGGATACCCTGCTGTGCGCCGCCGGCATTGACGCGGATGGATTCGGGGATGTCACAAACCGGTATTGCGATTGGATTATGCAATACTTCAAGGCATTGGCGGACAGTGACGCCCCTGTCGTGATGATTCATGACGACATCGTCTGGACGGGTGGCGCCTTCATTCACCCCGACTGGTACCGCAAATATGTGTTTCCAAATTACAAACGCATGTTTGCTCCGCTTATCGAAAGCGGGAAGAAAATCATGTATACCAGCGACGGCACGTTCACCGAGTTCATCGATGACATCGCGGCCTGCGGCGTCAACGGCTTTGTAATGGAGCCAACGACAGACATGGCCTATATTGCGGAAAAATATGGCAAGACGCATTCATTCATCGGCAATGCGGATACCCGCATCCTTCTTTACGGTTCCCGCGAGGAAATTGAAGCGGAAGTGAAGCGCTGCATGGACATCGGGAAAAAATACCCCTGGTTCTTCATGGCCGTCGGCAACCACATTCCTGCCAACACACCGGTCGAGAACTGCCTGATTTACCAGGATGCCTACCTCAGGCACAGCCGGCGCTGATGTGGTGAATGCCGTTTCCACAGCCAATGCAGATCCGGCGCATCAGCACCGGTTTTGCTTGCCACCGTTCATCTTTTATTATGGTAAGATGGAGGCGGGGGGTGAGCAGTATGCCCGAATCGGTCTATTCTATTGAAGAAATTCAGGCAAAGGTGTCAATGATAGCCCGAAATTATGGTGTCAAGCGCGTTTTGCTTTTTGGTTCGTATGCACGGGGAGAAGCAACGGAGACGAGTGACATCGATTTGCTGATTGATAGGGGAACACTTTTCGGTCTTGAGTTGGCCGGACTGTATGTGGATCTGGAAGAGGGTTTTCAAAGACATATTGATTTGTTGACCATTGATCAATTGAGCGACAAATTCCTCATGGGCATCGAAAAGGAGGAAATCCTGCTATATGCAAGGCAATAATCGAGACTTGGAGGTATTGGACCACATTCTTGAATATTGCCGGATGATACATGACGCCCATTTGTACTTCGGCACGAGCAGCATTGTGTTTTTTGAAAACTCAATCTATCGTAATGCTGTCGCATTGTGCCTGTTACAGATTGGTGAGCTGGTTGGGAAACTGACAGACGCGTTTAAGGAAGAGTATCATGGAGCGCCATGGAGAAACATAAGGGGCCTAAGAAATATCATTGCACATGAATATGGATATATCAACGCACAGACTATTTGGGAAATATCGACGAAGGAGATCGGGGACCTCGCTTCATATTGCAAAATGATTCGGGATGCATGTCCCTAAACAAAAAAACAATTTTGGCGAGTACCCGTCCTTCCATCATAGCCCTCATTTCCATTCACGCTTTTCAGCGGATCGCGGCCAGTGGATCGTGGTTCATCAGGTATTCCGGGTCGACGATGTTTCCACGGATTGTCAGAGTCCAGTGCAGATGCGGACCCGTGGCGAACCCGGTTGCGCCGACATAGCCGACGATGTCACCTTGTTTTACCCGTGTCCCCACAACGGCAGCTGTCTTGCTCATGTGGACGAGCGAGGAATACATGCCGAGTCCGTGATCCAGGATAACCGTGTTTCCCGATGCGATGAGCGGTCCGGAGAACACGACGATTCCCGCAGCGGGCGCATGGATGGGGGTTCCTTCCGTTCCGGAAACATCAACACCCGAGTGCGTGTAGTTCAGCACCCCGTTGATGATTCGCTGCTTGCCGAAAGACTGTGCCTCTTCACCCGGAATCGGGATGATGAAGGCCTCTTCCCAAATAGGAACGGTACTTCCGTTTGCCTTGGCCTTCGCCACCTTCTGCGCGTCAGTATTGAGGTTGTCCGCAGAGCGAACGGCTTCAAGTTCCTTGCTTACTGAAAAGACCTGCTGTTCGAATTTCCTGTCCGCTATGCGGATGAGCACCCTTGTCCCCGGTATTTCCACAGCGGGAAGATCCTTCCCATCCGCGCTCTTAGGGATTTGCAATGCACGCACGGAATATGTGTTCGGGTTTACGGAGGTAGTTGCCTGTATCAGGGCGACACGCTTCCCGTTCCATTCGTTCGCCTTCACGGGTGTCTTCAGCCAGGAAGCCTTGAAACGGATATCCGCATAGGCCGGATCCCCTTCAGGTACGCCATCCAGCCAGACAGCCACCATGTCTCCTTGCCGTATGCTGATGGAAGAAAGAGATAGGGCGGGACCCGTAGTGTTGGTGCCTGATGCTTCAGTGCCAGTTGCAGGCGCTGGTGCAGGGGTGGCGGAAGGCTCCTTTGAAGCAACCGGCGAAGGGGAAGGTTCTGCGGAAGGTTTGGCAGAGGGTGTTGGCGTGGCAGATGGGGCAGGCGGGTCAGAGGGCTTAGGCGTGGCTGATGGTGCAGGCGTGGGAGATACGGGAGTGGCTGCAGGTGAAGGTGAAGGGGATTCAGTCAAAGCGGGAGCGATCGAAGGAGCAGGACTTGACGTTGGAGCAGGTTCTGTGTTTTCAGACGGATCCGTTGCTGAAGGCGTGCCGGCGTCACTGCTTATGGAGGCAATTGCCGGCGTTGTTCCGTAAAGTCCCAATAATCGGCTTTGCAAAGAGGGGAAGGCAAAAGCGACCATGGTTGCCATTACTATGATAAAGAGAAGGATACCTGTAACATATTCCCATTTATTCTTCATTTGTCATTCATCTCCACTTGGCGTGCGACATACGGTTTATGGAGCACTATCGTTTCATGGGGTCTGTTCGGCGTGACAGGCCTTTATCCGGCTTCCGACACGCTTTCGATTCACAGGTTCCGGCAAGCATCTTGATAACCATGCAATTCAAAATCGACTTCATTTACTCATCATTATACACCATGCCCGATATCACGATTGAACGGCATTCGGAGCCATGACAGGACGGCAAGCTGAAACTGCGGCGGTTCATTTGGTGTGAACGAATGACCGACGGGGTAAATAAGTTGTATACTGATTATGGAAAGCGAGGAATGATTATGAGTCAATACCAGAACAATGGCGTTCAGGTGCAGTCAGAGGATTATGACGCAATTCGCGGGCTGAATGCCTACATCGCGAAAGTCTACGGGTGGATGTTTCTCGGACTTGCCCTGACGGCCGTGACCGCGTTCCTGTTCAGCACCAATGTGCAGATGGTCATCGGATTTGTCAAAAACCCGTTCTTGCTGTATGGGAGCATCATCGGCGAGTTTGTCCTCGTCATCGCCATCAGCCGCGCCATCATGCGCCTGTCATTTCCTGCCGCGGCAAGCCTGTTTGGCCTGTACGCAATATTGAACGGACTCACGTTGTCTGTGATCCTGCTTGTCTATACGGGCAGTTCCGTTGCCTCCACCTTCTTCATCACGGCCTTCATGTTCGGTTCGATGTCTATTTATGGACGCGTCACCCAGGTAGACCTCACCAAGTTCCGCGGCATGCTCATGATGGGACTCATCGGGGTAATCGGGCTGTCCCTGCTGAATATTTTCCTGCGCAGCAGTGCACTGGAATGGATAGTCACCCTTGTGGGATTGTTTGTATTTCTGGGTTTGACCGCATACGACATGCAGAAGCTTAAAACCTATTATGCCTCGACCCAAGGCGACATGGTCATGCAGAACAAGCTGGGCCTGCTTGGCGCGCTCAGCCTGTATTTGGATTTCATCAACCTGTTCCTGATGGTGCTGAGGCTGTTTGGCCGCCGGAGATGACGAGTGTCGATGATTCCACATCGAGTCCAAATAGAAAAGATCAAGGAGAAAAAAGCAATGATCGAGGAAAAAACGCAGCAGCACAACCCGACAAGGGAAGAGGCCTGGAACCTGCTTGTCAAGTACAATGACAATGACAGCCTGATTCGTCATGCATTGGCCGTCGAGGCCGTGATGCGCCACTTTGCCGAAATTCACGCACCGGCGGAGATGGAGCAGTGGGGCATGATTGGGCTTGTGCACGATTTGGACTACGGACAGTTTCCAGATCTGCATTGCGTGAAGGTGCGCGAACTGCTGGAAGCTGAAAAATGGCCTGATGCCTGGGTCCGCGCTGTTGAAAGCCATGGATGGGAACTGTGCGTGCCCGTGAAGCCGGAGTCCCTGCTTGAGAAGATTCTTTACACCATTGATGAACTGACAGGATTGATTACGGCCACGGCACTGCTGCGTCCAGGCAAGAGTGTGCTCGATCTTGAAACAAAATCCGTGAAGAAGAAGTGGAAACAAGCCAGTTTCGCATCCGGCGTCAACCGCGAAGTGATCGAAAAGGGCGCGAACATGCTTGGAATGCCACTCGACGACATCATCACGGAAACCATACTGGGCATGCGGGATGTGGCTGAGGCCATCGGGCTGAAGGGGAATCCCGAAACAATTTGACGGTAAACTACTTCTTTTACCAGAACCTTCCATATAAAAGCACGCG
Source organism: uncultured Oscillospiraceae bacterium (assembly GCA_964522755.1). GTDB lineage: Bacteria > Bacillota > Clostridia > DSM-8532 > DSM-8532 > JAEWSN01. The sequence goes on from CAZFWQ010000012.1 coordinate 15,465, forward strand.
AATTGGAGGTTTCAGAATGAAACAGGCAGTCATGACACAGCCGGGAAGCATATCCTTCAGGGAAATCGATACGCCGGAGATAACAGGGAATGAAGTCCTGATTAGGATCATGCGCATCGGCGTCTGCGGATCCGACATCCATGTCTATCATGGAAAGCATCCCTACACCAAATACCCCGTGGTGCAAGGGCATGAGGTTTCCGGAGAAATAACCCGTGTTGGCGCCCGGGTCAAGGGATTGGCTGTTGGAGACAGGGTGACCATTCAGCCGCAGGTTGTGTGCGGCAAGTGTCTTCCCTGCCGCGGCGGGAATTATCACATCTGCGATGAGCTCAAAGTCATGGGTTTCCAGACAACCGGGACGGCCTCCGAATATTTCGCGGTGGACGCGGTGAAAGTCCTGAAATTGCCGAAGGACATGTCGTTCGATTACGGGGCGATGGTGGAACCGATGGCTGTCGCCGTGCATGCGCTTGGCAGAAGCGGCATGGACATCAAAGGCAAGAAAATCCTGGTGCTTGGCGCCGGACCCATCGGCAACCTTGTGGCGCAGACAGCAAAAGGTTTGGGAGCCGAAGCGGTCATGATTACGGATTTGAGCGACTTCCGACTGGGCATTGCCAAAGAGTGCGGAATTGATTTTTGCGTCAATACGGGAAAAACCGATTTGACGGAATCCATTCTGAAGCATTTCGGCCCTGACAAGGCGGATCTGATTCTTGAATGCGTTGGGGTGAATCCGACCATGACGCAGGCCGTCACCAATGCCCGCAAGGGAAGCGACATCATCGTGGTGGGCGTCTTCGGGGAAAAGGCGTCCGTGGATTTCGGCCTTGTGCAGGACAGGGAACTGAGAATGATTGGGACGCTGATGTACAGGGAGCCGGACTATATCAAGGCCATCGAGCTCATCGGCAAGGGGCATATCAACCTGAAAGCGTTGATTACAAACCATTTTGCTTTTGCTGATTATCTGAAGGCATACGAGTACATCGAGGCAACCCGCGACCGGTGCATGAAGGTAATGATAGACGTGCAGTAGGCGGAGGCCTGAAAGAGGACGGCGCATGTTGAAACTGTGGTATGAAACCCCTGCAACGGAGTGGACTCAGGCTTTGCCGCTTGGCAACGGGCATATGGGCGCCATGGCCTATGGCGGTGCGGAAGGCCGGTTTGATTTGTCGGAAAGCACCTGCTGGTCAGGCGCGCCGCAGGAGAAATATCTCGCGGACCATGCCGGGGAGGATATGCGTCAGGCCAGGTTGCTTCTGACGCGGCACCATGTCGAAGAGGCGGAAAGCCTGCTGGAAAAGTGCTGCGGCATCAAGGAGAACTACGGCACACAGGTTCCGATGGGACGTCTTTTTGCGGGAATTTGCCGTGAACCGCTCCAAGGCATGAGGGAATTGGATTTGGTGACCGGCGTGGCGACGGATACGCTGACCTATGAAACCGGGGTAGTCAGGAGAGAGAGTTTTCTCTCGAATCCGCACAAGGTCATGTGCATCAGGGTCTCCGGCCGGGCAGGCGCAGGACTTCCCCAATTGCGTATCTGGGTGGAAGGATGGAGCCAGCCGTCAAAAACGGAATGGATTGGGAAAGATTTGGCTGTCAAGGGCAGGGCATTGGAAAACATCCACAGCGACGGCCTGCACGGCGTGTCCTACAGCATGCGCCTGCGCATGGAAACCGACGGCCTGCTCTCATGGTCGCGAAATGGCGTGCTGGTTGACCAGGCAACCAGTCTGGTGATCCATATGGCCGCTGTGACGGACATGTTCAACCAGGATCCGGACGGCCAGTGCCAGCTGCTCTTGGACAAGGTACACTCCATGACCTGGGATGCGGTCCTTGCCGCGCACACGGCAGAACATGCTGCCTGGATGGGCAGGTGCAGTTTGACCCTGCCTTCCGGTCCATCCGGCGCTTTGCCTACCGACCAGCGGATTGCCGCTTATGGAAAAGACCCTTCCGACCAGGCATTGGTGGCGTTGTTTTTCCAATATGGCCGATACCTGCTGCTGAACTCCTCTCGACCCGATTCGGCGTTGCCCGCCGCACTGCAGGGCATTTGGAACGATGACCGCGCCTGCCGCATGGGCTGGACGGACGACATGCATCTTGATATCAACACGCAGATGAATTACTATCCGGCAGAAGTGACCGGGCTTTCCGCCTGTTCACAACCATTGTTCTCCTGGATCAGGGATGCGCTGATGCCCAATGGGCAAATGATTGCGCAGCAGCTGTACGGAAGTCCCGGATGGGTTGCCCATACGGTCTCCAATGCCCGCGGCTGGGCTGCTCCGGGTTGGGAGGGATGCAGCTGGGCCTTCCACGTAACCGGCGGTGGCTGGATCGCCACCCATATCTGGAATCACTATCTCTACACGGAAGATCGTGCGTTTCTCAAGGAATACTATGACGTTTTATACGGGGCCGCTCAATTCCTCTTGTCCATTCTTTCAGAAAATCCGGAAACCGGCGAGTTGGTGACGAATCCGTCCTATTCCCCTGAAAACGCCTATCTGCACAACGGAGCGGCCCATACCATCACGACCGGGGCCACCATTGATACCGTTGTGACAAAGGTTGTTTTTCGGGCGGTGATAAAGAGCGCGGAGATTCTGGGATGTGAAGATGCTTTTATTCAAAATCTGAAGACCGCTCTGACCCATCTTCCTGATTTCAAGGTCGGTCGTCATGGGCAGCTCCAGGAATGGAATGAGGATTTTGAAGAAGCTTTGCCTGACCACCGGCACACGAGCCATCTTCTTGCCTTGCACCCCTTCAACCTGATTCACCCGGAACAGTCGCAGGTGCTCGAATCAGCCGTCCGAACCACTATCAGCCGCAGACTCGGTGAAAATGCAAAGGATATTGTTCTGGCCAATTGGGCTGGTGCACTGCTGATTCTCTACCATGCGCGCTTGCTGGATGGAGAAGCGGCGATGGTTTTCATCAAGCCGATGATCACTTTTTTAAGTCGCGCAAACATGATGATTACGCATGAAGGACCCACCACATCGATAACCGGCGGCATCTACGAGCTGGACGGAAATACCGGATTCACGGCTGGCGTGGCAGAGATGCTGATTCAATCCCATGCCGGAGAGATCCATGTATTGCCGGCCATTCCTTCTGATTTCCGAAAAGGTGAATTCACCGGGTTCATCGCGCAAGGCGGACACCGGGTCGATGTAAAATGGGATCCCGATACGGTCGAGGTGGTTGTCTGTGGCGGTGGCGACGGGAATCTCATCATTCGTCACGGGAATGTGAAAAAAACGGTTCAGATTCAAAAGGATCAACGGGCATTGCTGACGTTTCAAACGCTGAATAACTTGTAGCACATAGCAGTGTCTATTAAGAGCAAACACATTGCAATGCCGGTTAAGGGCAAACACATGAGAATATCGTTAACAAGCAAACGCATGGCAATGCTGGTTGACAATCGAACATATGGCCATAAGCTGAAACATTGAATATAATGGGGTATGACTGGTCCATCGACATGGGCGGCAAGCAGCCGCAAGGTGAGGAAGATATGTTTGTTTATGGTGCCGATTCCAAGGAAACCGCATGTGATCCGGGCGTGACCCGGAAGGTTCTGGCCTGGTCCGACGCACTCATGATGTGCGAATTCACGTTTCTGGAGGGTGCGCAAGGCAAGGCGCATGCCCATCCCCATCTGCAGGTCACGTATGTTGCCGCCGGGAGTTTCTCGTTCACCATTGGTGAAGAGACGAGGACGGTCAATTCGGGTGACAGCATGTATATTCCGGCCAATTCGGTTCACAGTGTCGCCGCGCTTTCGTCGGGCAAACTTGTGGATGTATTCAGCCCCAAACGGGATGAGTTCCTCAAATGACAGGCAGATGCCAATGCCCGCAAGGGAAACGGCAGCATCGAAGCGGTTCGTAACCTGTGCATGAGGACGATGCATAGCCTTTGGCCACTCATCGGATTTCCATGTCGAATTCCCATGATTTCACCATGTTTACTAAAAAACCTCTG
>CAZFWQ010000012.1:19491-21098 GCA_964522755.1 uncultured Oscillospiraceae bacterium
CAAATGACAGGCAGATGCCAGTATCCGCAAGGGAAGCGACATCATCGGAGCAGCCTTGACCCGTGCATGAGGACGATGCATAGCCTTTGGCCACTCATCGGATTTCGATGGCGGACTTCCATGGCGGATTTCCATGTCGAATTCCCATGATTTCACCATGTTTACTAAAAAACCTCTGAAAAATACCCTTGCATTTGTGAAACCTCTCGTGTATATTGTACTTACTAACAATAAGAAACACGGGATGGTACCTTAATGAGAGTAGATCAGTCCGTTGTCAACGCCATGAACAAGCGGAATGTCATCAACATCATCAGGGAGAAGGGCCCCATCAACAAGGCGGAAATCGCGCGGTTGGTCGGACTCAGCATCCCGACCGTCATGCGTCTGACAGATGAATTGATCGAGAAAAACCTGATACGTGAAACGGGCAGAGGCGAATCAACAGGCGGCAAACCTCCGCTCATGCTGGAATTCACGCCCGATTCCCATTACATCATCGGCGTCGATATCGGGACGACCCATATCAAAACAATTGTGATGAACATGGTGGCGGAAATCATCTGCAGGGTCGAGACGCCGACCATGGTAGCCGATCCCCCGGAACAAGTCATCGACAGGATTCTGGATACGATAGCACGGGCTATGGAGAAGGTTGAAATCCCGCTGTCCCGTTATCTCGGCATCGGGCTCGGCATGCCTGGCCTGCTGGATGCGACCTGTGGGAAAGTTCTCTTTTCTCCGGACTTCAAATGGGAAAACGTCGACCTGACCGGACCAGTAAAAAATCGTTTTGGGCTGCCTGTTTACATGTCAAATGTCACTCGTGCCATGGCAGTTGGTGAAAAATGGTTCGGATTGGCAAAAGACGTGGAGAATTTCATGTGCGTCAACCTCGGATATGGCATCGGGGCGGCCATCTTCATCAACAACTGCATCTATTCCGGGAGTTCAGACAGTTCCGGAGAATTCGGGCACATGACCCTGGAAAAGAATGGCCCGCAGTGCAACTGCGGCAATTATGGCTGCCTGGAAGCATTGGCCTCTGCCAATGCCATGTCCAAAAAAGCGGCCTTCCTGATTGAACGCGGCGAATCCTCGACCATATTGGACCTGGCTGATGGAAAAACTTCCAATATCAATGCCAAGCTGATCTTCGATGCGGCAAAGGCCGGAGACGGGCTGGGCAGGGAAATCGTAAGGGAGGCGACGGAATACATCGGCATTGCCATTTCAAACGCCGTCAACTTCATAGATCCTGAACTCATCATACTCGAGGGCGGCATCGCCAAGGCCGGTGATATTCTCATCGACGGCATCAAGCGCATCGTGGAACGCCGGCAGATGAAATACGCAGGCAGAAAACTGAGCATTGTTGCTTCTAAAATGGAAGAAGACGCGGCAGCCATTGGCGCGGCAGCAGTACTGCTCGGCGAATTGGTGGACAACGGCGGTAATCTGGACAAAATGTAATTTCTGACATTTTTATATCTTTACTTACCATATGAAAGTAAGTGAATTGGGGGGTTCAGAATGAAACAGGCAGTCATGACACATCCGGGAAGCATCTCCTTTAGGGAAATCGATACGCCGGAGATAACAGGGAA
>CAZFWQ010000012.1:21108-23721 GCA_964522755.1 uncultured Oscillospiraceae bacterium
AACGAGGTCCTGATAAGGATCATGCGCATCGGCGTATGCGGATCCGACATCCATGTCTATCATGGAAAGCATCCGTATACCAAATATCCCGTAGTGCAAGGGCATGAGGTTTCCGGTGAAATAATCCGGATTGGCGCCATGGTAAAGGGATTGGCCGTTGGAGACAGGGTGACCATACAGCCGCAGGTCGTGTGCGGCAAATGCCTTCCCTGCCGCGGTGGGAATTATCACATCTGCGATGACCTCAAGGTCATGGGTTTTCAGACAACCGGGACAGCCTCCGAATATTTCGCGGTGGATGCGGCCAAAGTCCTGAAATTGCCAGCAGACATGTCGTTCGACTACGGGGCGATGGTGGAACCGATGGCTGTCGCCGTTCATGCGCTTGGCAGAAGCGGCATGGACATCAAAGGCAAGAAAATCCTGGTGCTTGGCGCCGGACCCATCGGCAACCTTGTGGCGCAGACAGCAAAAGGTTTGGGAGCCGAAGCGGTCATGATTACGGATTTGAGCGACTTCCGACTGGGCATTGCCAAAGAGTGCGGAATTGATTTTTGCGTCAATACGGGAAAAACCGATTTGACGGAATCCATTCTGAAGCATTTCGGCCCTGACAAGGCGGATCTGATTCTTGAATGCGTTGGGGTGAATCCGACCATGACGCAGGCCGTCACCAATGCCCGCAAGGGAAGCGACATCATCGTGGTGGGCGTCTTCGGGGAAAAGGCGTCCGTGGATTTCGGCCTTGTGCAGGACAGGGAACTGAGAATGATTGGGACGCTGATGTACAGGGAGCCGGACTATATCAAGGCCATCGAGCTCATCGGCAAGGGGCATATCAACCTGAAAGCGTTGATTACAAACCATTTTGCTTTTGCTGATTATCTGAAGGCATACGAGTACATCGAGGCAACCCGCGACCGGTGCATGAAGGTAATGATAGACGTGCAGTAGGCGGAGGCCTGAAAGAGGACGGCGCATGTTGAAACTGTGGTATGAAACCCCTGCAACGGAGTGGACTCAGGCTTTGCCGCTTGGCAACGGGCATATGGGCGCCATGGCCTATGGCGGTGCGGAAGGCCGGTTTGATTTGTCGGAAAGCACCTGCTGGTCAGGCGCGCCGCAGGAGAAATATCTCGCGGACCATGCCGGGGAGGATATGCGTCAGGCCAGGTTGCTTCTGACGCGGCACCATGTCGAAGAGGCGGAAAGCCTGCTGGAAAAGTGCTGCGGCATCAAGGAGAACTACGGCACACAGGTTCCGATGGGACGTCTTTTTGCGGGAATTTGCCGTGAACCGCTCCAAGGCATGAGGGAATTGGATTTGGTGACCGGCGTGGCGACGGATACGCTGACCTATGAAACCGGGGTAGTCAGGAGAGAGAGTTTTCTCTCGAATCCGCACAAGGTCATGTGCATCAGGGTCTCCGGCCGGGCAGGCGCAGGACTTCCCCAATTGCGTATCTGGGTGGAAGGATGGAGCCAGCCGTCAAAAACGGAATGGATTGGGAAAGATTTGGCTGTCAAGGGCAGGGCATTGGAAAACATCCACAGCGACGGCCTGCACGGCGTGTCCTACAGCATGCGCCTGCGCATGGAAACCGACGGCCTGCTCTCATGGTCGCGAAATGGCGTGCTGGTTGACCAGGCAACCAGTCTGGTGATCCATATGGCCGCTGTGACGGACATGTTCAACCAGGATCCGGACGGCCAGTGCCAGCTGCTCTTGGACAAGGTACACTCCATGACCTGGGATGCGGTCCTTGCCGCGCACACGGCAGAACATGCTGCCTGGATGGGCAGGTGCAGTTTGACCCTGCCTTCCGGTCCATCCGGCGCTTTGCCTACCGACCAGCGGATTGCCGCTTATGGAAAAGACCCTTCCGACCAGGCATTGGTGGCGTTGTTTTTCCAATATGGCCGATACCTGCTGCTGAACTCCTCTCGACCCGATTCGGCGTTGCCCGCCGCACTGCAGGGCATTTGGAACGATGACCGCGCCTGCCGCATGGGCTGGACGGACGACATGCATCTTGATATCAACACGCAGATGAATTACTATCCGGCAGAAGTGACCGGGCTTTCCGCCTGTTCACAACCATTGTTCTCCTGGATCAGGGATGCGCTGATGCCCAATGGGCAAATGATTGCGCAGCAGCTGTACGGAAGTCCCGGATGGGTTGCCCATACGGTCTCCAATGCCCGCGGCTGGGCTGCTCCGGGTTGGGAGGGATGCAGCTGGGCCTTCCACGTAACCGGCGGTGGCTGGATCGCCACCCATATCTGGAATCACTATCTCTACACGGAAGATCGTGCGTTTCTCAAGGAATACTATGACGTTTTATACGGGGCCGCTCAATTCCTCTTGTCCATTCTTTCAGAAAATCCGGAAACCGGCGAGTTGGTGACGAATCCGTCCTATTCCCCTGAAAACGCCTATCTGCACAACGGAGCGGCCCATACCATCACGACCGGGGCCACCATTGATACCGTTGTGACAAAGGTTGTTTTTCGGGCGGTGATAAAGAGCGCGGAGATTCTGGGATGTGAAGATGCTTTTATTCAAAATCTGAAGACCGCTCTGACCCATCTTCCTGATTTCAAGGTCGGTCG
>CAZFWQ010000013.1:0-423 GCA_964522755.1 uncultured Oscillospiraceae bacterium
TTATGCGCAAGCGGCCCGGCTGATGAACGGGAGCACTGTTTATGAACCGTCCGGGGTCGAGATGACAAGCCATTATCAGCATAAATATCAGAGATATGTAAAAAAATGGAATATACTAAAAGAAGTGTATGATATGGATTAAGACTTTTGGCTACCCGAAGAAGTGCGTGATATGGATGAAATCTTTTGGTAACCCGCACGAAAAGGCCTGATGATGCAGTATTTCCATGTTGACGATGTAAAGAATCGAACCAAGTGAACAGGGGGGGGCAAATGTACGGGTATTTCAAAAAAGATGGGAATGATGAGCACTTTTACGCAGAACATCTTGCCGATCGGCTTCCGAAGGGCATTTTTGATGCCCATGTGCATATGAACCTGCCTGAACATGTTGCGATGATAAGCCAGCAGACCATAAAAGGG
>CAZFWQ010000013.1:433-23342 GCA_964522755.1 uncultured Oscillospiraceae bacterium
TGGAGTGCGGGCTGGTCATGACATATGAAGATGCGGTTTCCTATTATGAAACGCTGTTCCCCAATCATAAGATGAAGATGCTGGCACTTCCATGGCCATTGCCGGAAGCGGACATTCCTGCGAACAATGCCTATCTGTCGGGGCTTGTGAAGGAGAAAAAAGTCACCGCCCTGATGACCATCCGACCGGAGTGGGATGCGGAGTATGTGGAAAAACAATTGCTCTCAGGCGGATTTGCCGGTTTCAAACCCTATCCTTACATGGCCGCATCTGAAAAAGGTGCGGAAGTCAGCATTTTCGACTTCCTGCCCCATCATCAGCTTGAGGTGGCGGACAGGCATGGCAAGGCGGTCCTTTTGCATCTTCCCAGAAAAGGACGCCTGGCGGATGACGACAATATTCATGAAATCCGCACAATCGTGCAGAAATATCCCGGGCTGCGTTTGGTGATCGCCCATTTTGGACGGAGTTTCAATGTGAAATACCTGAAGGAAGGGCTGGCCAAATTAGGTGACGACAGGGATGCCGTCTATTTCGACACGGCTGCCGTCATCAATCCGGCCGTTCATCGGGAAGCCCTGCAGAAACTGAGAACCGATCAGATCCTTTTCGGCATGGACCTGCCCATCCTCCTATGGCATGGCAAAAGAAGATGGACGGAAACGGAGTATTTCAATCTCTGCCGGGAAGATTTTTCATGGAACAAACACGCCGATCCGGAAAATGAAAAGAATTACACTTTTTTTGTCTATGAGCAGTGCAAGGCGATGCTTGACTGCATGGAGGAGGAAGGCGCTTCCAAGTCGGCGGTCAATGATGTTTTCTTCAATAATGCGGAAAAGGTCTATTGCATGACGTAGGCCGGTTCGCGGAAGGGTTTTCTGTCTCTGGACGCCACCGTCGTATCCCGGTCTCCGATTGCCGCTTGTGGTAAAATAATGAGTACTGGGAAAGGTGATCAGGGCAGGCGCGGGTGTTGTTTGTCTCAAATGCTGAAAAGCTGGTGAGTAGAGGATCCCATCCCCAGGAAGCGGTGGAACGGATGATATTTGAACTTGAAAAAGCAATTTCTGTTTTTCATCAAACGCAGAATGTGAATACTGCTTATGTTTGCGGGTCATATGCAAACGGAACGGCAACGGAGCGAAGTGATCTTGACTTTGCCATCCTTCCGGTTGCCAAAATGTCCCTCATGGAGGAAATGCGTTTGCAGTCAGCCTTGTCGGAAGCGTTGTCCTTTGAGGACATTGACTTGGTCAATCTCCTCAATGCGCCTACTCGTCTGCAATTCAACCTGGTTTCCACAGGCAGGCTGATTTATGAAAAAGACACGGATTTCACAGATGACTACACGGAGCTTCTTCTGAAACATTACTATGAAAAAAAACACCGCTACCGCTCATATCAGACCGATCTTGAAACGGGGCTGAAAGAGGATTACGGATGAGAATTGACAAGGAAAGAATCACAGCGAAAATTGTCATGATGGATGCAAATCTTTCTAAATTGTGGATTCTCTCCCAATATGGAGAGGGTGAATTCCTTGGTGATTTTCGGAATGTCGAGAGCGCAAAGCATCTGCTGCAGGTTACTATCGAGTGCATGGCTGATATCTGCGAGCATATAGCGGCAAAATACCGTCTCGGTATGCCGGACAGTTCGGCGGAGTGCATCAGGATGGTCTTTTCCGGTAGGGAAGTGCCGTCTGCCAGGGTGGATACATATGTTGCGATGACTAAATTTCGAAACCGCATTGTCCATCTGTATCATGATATTGATGAAAAAGAGATATTCCGCATTATCCAGACTCATCTGCCTGATATTCGGGCGTTCATCCAAGATGTTTTTCGTGAATTCGGTCTTTGATATGTATTGCGCATGCCAAGAGGTCGCGTGTAAACAAACGCTTCTGCATATTTTATCGCAGACCCATAACCGTGGTAGAAAAAAAAGAAAAAAAGAGCGTTGATTTCGATGCGACCCCGAAATAGGGCAGGGGGTGAGCCACCATGATCACACAGCAGATCGTTCAGGCCGGAAAACCTTGCATCACCATCGTGACATCGGCAGATGCCACCGAACAGGAGAAGTATGCCGCATCCGAGTTGCGGCATTACCTCGAATTCATCACCGCGACAGGAATCCCCATGGCCTGCGGCCATGCTGATGGGCCAGTCATTGCCGTAGGAAAAGCCGGATTGGATTTGGGATTTGTCTCCAGTCCTGTTCCTGCTCCCGGTCTTGGCGATGATGGATTCACGCTGAAGACCGTTGGAAACAGCCTGGCCATCATCGGCGGGAAGAGGGGCGTCATCTACGGAGTCTATGAATTCCTTGAACGGCTTGGATGCAGGTTCTTCACACCGGAGTGCGAACAAATCCCGAACACCCCTGACCTGGCATTGCCGGACCTTGATGAAACCCATACGCCTGCTCTGGAATACCGGTATCACAATTATGCCGGTTTCACCGGACATCCCCGCTTCGCGGTGAAAAGCCGCATCAATGGACCAGTCCCCATCAAGGAAAAATTCGGCGGGCATTTGGCTTACGTGTGGTTCGTCCACTCCTTTGAACCCTGCATACTGAATCCTGTCGAATGGTTCGACAGCCATCCGGAGTATTTCTCCATGGTGGACGGAAAGCGGGTTCGCGAGCATACTCAGCTTTGCCTGACAAATCCGGATGTGGTGGAAATCGCTGTTCATAAGGTAAAGGCCGCCCTGCGGGAACACCCGGAATGTCGTTTGATATCCGTTTCCCAGAACGACTGGGACAATCACTGCACCTGTCCGAACTGCGGAAAGATCGATGAAGAGGAGCACAGCGGCGCCGGCAGCCTGATCTGGTTTGTCAACCGGGTTGCGGCCGCCATCGAGGCAGAGCATCCCGATGTCATCGTGGACACGCTGGCTTACCAGTACAGCCGTCCCGCCCCGAGGCACATCAGGCCGCGACATAATGTCTGCGTACGGCTTTGCTCCATCGAGTCCTGCTTCGCGCATCCGTTTGATACTTGCGACGACATGTCGCGCTGGGTCTGCCTTCCTGACGGCTCCACCTCCAGTTTCATCAAAGACCTGCAGGATTGGGCGAAAGTCTGCGATCGGATGTACATCTGGGACTACACCACATGCTTCGCCCATTATCCCGCGCCACATCCCAACTGGAATGTGCTCCAGCCCAACATGAGGGCATTCGTCAGGAACAATGTGAAGGGCGTGTTTGAACAGGCCAACGGCGCAACGGGCGGGGGAACGGACCTGAACGAACTCCGCGCCTACCTTGTCGGCAAGCTCCTGTGGGATGCGGAGTGTGATTATGAACGGCACATGTCGGAGTTCCTTGCCTGCTTTTACGGAGATGCGGCAGGGTACATCAGACGGTACATAAAGGCCTTGACTGACAAAGTGGAAGCAGACGACATACACATCGGGTTCAATGACCAGTGTGACCGCGCGCACCTGACGGATGAAATGCTTGATCGGTACGATCGGATATTCGATGAAGCTGAAATGGCCGTGGCGGGGGATCCGATCCGGTCAATGCGTGTGGCCCGTGCAAGGTTGTCCATCCGCTGGGTGAGGTTGAAGAACAAAGCCATGCTGCGGCAGGAAAGGAATCCGGATGAAATCAACCGCTTCTTCACGGATTGGCGCGCGCATGGCCTGACCCGCATCGACGAGTGGGTCAGCGCGGAAACCACGCATCGGGCGTTGCTGGAGGGTCTGTGGCGCGGCACCGAATTCTTTGGGGATTGGTGGGAAGAGGGCGGAGAGGAACCATAGCGCAACGCTGCCGCCCAAAACATTCATTGCAGATGCGATTTCATATGAGTACCGCTATGAAAGCCTATCACGGATAATCAAGTAAGATCAGGAGAAATCAAGTAAAATCAAGAGAAATCAGGAGAAATCAGGAGAAATCAAGAGAATCAAGAGAAATCAGGAGAAATCAAGAGAAATCAGGAGGAGCACCAGATGAATCAAGTCAGGAAAATCAAAGTCGGGGTATTTGGCGCCGCCCGCGGCATGACCATGATCAATGTGCTTGCACGGCATCCCGATGCGGAACTTGTCGCCGTGTGCGACAAATATGCGCCGGCGCTGGCCAGGTGCATGAAGCTTGCAGAAGAGACAGGCTCGAAAATTGCCTGTTATGAAGATTTTGAAGAATTTTTCAATCACGACATGGATGCCGTGGTCCTGGCCAATTACGCGAATGAACATGCGCCATTCGCCATCAGGCTCCTGAAGTCCGGAAGACATGTCGCGAGCGAAGTGCTGCCGGTTGAAACGCTCGGGCAGGCTGTTGCGCTTGCGGAAGCGGTGGAACAGAGCGGAAAGGTTTACGCTTATGCGGAAAACTACTGTTATTTTTCCGCCACGCAGGAAATGAGGAGACTTTACAGGGAAGGTGCAATCGGGGAATTCACGCACGGAGAAGGCGAATATGTGCATGACTGCGAATCCATCTGGCCCGCCATTACCTACGGGGAGCGCGATCATTGGAGGAACCGCCTGTACTCGACCTATTACTGCACGCACAGCCTTGGTCCGATATTGACGATAACGGGCACAAGGCCTGTCAGGGTAGTGGGATTCGAGTCGCCGCCCGTGGAAAATATGATGAACAAGGGGATGCGGGGAGGGGTTTCTGGCATGATCATCGCCCAGATGAGCAACGGCGCGACAGTAAAGAGCCTCCACGGCAATTTGAAACGCGAACCTGGTTCGATCTGGTATTCCATCTATGGGCAAAAAGGCATGATGGAGTCTGACAGATGGCATGAAGGAGTTTCGCGCATCAACCTTTTCAAGGAGGGTGACGGCCTGACTGCAACAGAAATAAGCTACAGGCCAAAACCAGTGGTTGATACAAAGCTTGCCCAGCTGACGGCCTCTCATGGCGGCGGAGATTTTTACACGATGCACTACTTTCTTGAAAAAATCCTGGGCCGTCCTGCGGGAGAGAATTGCATAGACGTATACCAGGCGCTTGACATGGGCGTTCCGGGCATATTGGCGTTCCGGTCCATCTGCGGGGGCAATATCCCGATGGAAGTGCCGGATTTCAAAGATGTGCTTGCCAGGGAGAAGTACAGGCATGACAATTGGTGCACCAATCCGGATGTGGCGGGAGACAATCTGGCACCGTTCAATTCCTTTGGTACTCCAAACATTCCAGACGGTGTCTATGAAAAAGTAAGGGAAGAGTGGAAGGCGACTGTAAAGTGAAGGTCGGATTGCAGCCCACGCAATTCATCTCAATACAGATACGGAAATGAACGATTACAGCCCAAAAAGTCACGAAATGACTTTTTGGGCTGTAACCATGATGTTGAAGAAATTCCATTCGAAATCCTTCGAGAGCCTCCAGGCCATTCCTGCATGACGCTACGCTTCGGTTCCCAGGACTAATCGCTACCCTTCGGTTCCCAGGACTAACTGCTACGCTTCTGTTCCCAGGACAAACTTGCGGATGACATGCGCAACCCCGTCCTCCTCATTTGAAAGTGTGACATAGTCTGCTTTGCTTTTGATTTCATCCACGGCGTTGGCCATGGCCACACCCAGGCCCGCATACTCGATCATTGAAAGGTCGTTGAATCCGTCTCCGACCGCAATCATTTCCTCGCGCCGGATTCCAAAGTGCTCCCCCAGCTTTTCCATGGCGATCGCCTTCGAAGCCTTTTTATCGACGAACTCCAGGTAAATGGGGTTTGACGTATGGTAATTCACGTTTCCGCTCAACCTGCCGCCAACTTCCTTCAAGTCACGGTCAATGTTCGGGATGGTATCGATCCAGAGTATTTTCGACACGCCGCTTTCCAAGACGGCCGCCGGTTCCTCCATCAGGAGGGCGGCCTGCCGTGCCGCTTTGCTGTATAGAATCGCATCCTCGCTCAGCCTGTTCACATATAGTACGTTGTGAGCCCACACGATAACCGTCGCACCATATTCCACACCGAGTCCGTAGATGCTTCTCGCGTCTTCAGGGTCCATTTTCTGCTCGTACAGGACGTCCCTAGACTTTCCCATGACAACCATGGAGCCATTGTAGGTGATATACGGCAAATCAAGCCCCAGTGCCTCGTTGAAATGTTCCACTCCCTGTATCGGCCTTCCGGTGGATATTGTGAAGATAAGACCACTTTCCACGCCCAGCCGGATCGCATGCCTGGTCGCTTCTGTAATGTTTCCCTGGTTATTCAGCAGTGTCCCGTCGATGTCAACGGCCATCAGCTTGTATTTCACTTCCGATTTGCTGACTGGCCGTAAATCAGGATCCATATCCAAATCCATTTCAAACCCCGCCTCTTTTGAATTCTTACAGTATAATCAAGCTTCACCAGGCATCAGCCGTTCATAGACTCACTCATTCAATGGTCATCAGCCGGCTTTGAAGTCGAAAAGCCCGGAACAGTCCTGCCAAGGACTTTCCACACGGCAAAAATGAGGCCGATTTGCACCGGCAGCATCACTGCCACTTTCACTAGACGGGGGAGGAGCAATAGATAGAATCCCTTCCCGTACATGATGGATAGCCACAGGGTATTCATGCCCAGTTCAACAACTATCAAGACAAGGAGGGCAGATATGGCAATCAGCCGTATTTGACAGTTTCGTTTGTATAGGATCAGTCCGTAAATGGAACCCATCACAAACGCACTGACTGTGAAGCCCGGAAAAAACGGTGACCCTGAGGTGTTCAGGATCAAAAAGCCGAGAACATCGGAAATCGATGCCGCGACACCTGCTGCAATGGGACCGAAGCGGATTCCGATGAGCGCGATGGCAATGAATCCAAACGATATGCGCAATGTAGGTGTCAGGTAGACAGCCAAAAGGCGGGTGAGAACGATGTCGACTGCAATCAGCATGGCGACGGTAACGAGCAGGTGCGTATTTTTCACGGGTCTCATAGGGTCGCGCCAAGCGATGAAATGGCGAACGCAAACGCATGCTGCTGCGGCAGGTCGTCGGGTAAATCAATGACCAGATCCCCACCTGCCATATGCCATGAAAGAGCTTCCGCTGCGCCATTGGCGGCTTTTTTGTCTCCAGTTGGCCTGACGGTGGCATTTTTGCTGCGAAGCAGCCTGACAGAGGCATTGCCGTCCACTTTCAGATCTTTGATGGTCAATGTTTTCATCAGCGCGCCATCATTGACGATTGCATACAGGATATCGTCTTTTTGCGTGAACCGTACAGGTTTGCCGTCTTCCGTCACACCTTCCGCCCTTGTCCATGGACGTGTGCCATAGATGGCCTCGCCATTGACTTTCAGCCAGTCGCCGACTTCCAGCAGCGGACGCTTCTGCATTTCCGGAATGGTCCCGTCAGGCATGGGCCCGACATTCAGAAGAAGGTTGCCGTTTTTACTGACGATGTCCGAAAGCATGTGGATGATTTCCTTGCCGGTGAGCATATCGGCTTCGACTTCGACTTGATTGTACGCGAAAGATTTCCCAACACCCCGTGTCGATTCCCATTTCTTTTTGCGGGCTTCCTTGTAGACACTGTATTCGGGTGTTGTGAAATCATGGTGTCCCTTTACTTCCATGGTCAGTTCGCCGCTCTTTTTCATTTTGGCGTATAACATTCTCACAACCAAGTATACAAAAGCCCTGCCTATCGGCCCCCCTGATATTTTCGTCTGCGTCCAACGGTCATTCACAACGCCGTCGCCAACTTCGTTGTAGTAGTGCGCGAACAGCTTGTTCAGGTCATAATCCGCCGGATAGCCGATATCGTTCCACAAAATGGATGGCTTGTACCGTTCAATCAGTTCCATCCACTGGCTTGTGGCATATGCCGTGTATGCCTTGCCCATTTTGCCGTTGTTGATCATGTCAAAAATGTTCCTGATAGGCCGGGTCATCACTGTCCAATCCAGAAGGCCCGAATAATACAGACCCATTTTCATTCCTTTTCCGCGAACGGCTTTTGTCACTTCACCCACAAAATCCCGCCTTGAGAAATGACGGTCCATTTTGGGATTCTTGATTTTACTGGGCCAGAGCGTGTATCCGTCATGGTGCTTTGTGACCATGACGACATATTTTGCCCCCGCATCGCTGAAAAATTTCGCCCACTCGGTTGGATTCATTGATTTTGAGAGTGTTTCAAATTTTTCGCGGAAATCGAAATAGGAATAAGCGGTTCCGTATGTCCTTGCATGGTGCTGCGCAACCGGACTTCCTTCGATGCGCAGTGAATTCAAATACCACTCGGCATATGGATTGACCGGCATCGTGCTGTTGAATCCGCCTTCCTGCATCATCTCGATGATGTTCTTAGATGTTTTCGGCGCCCATGCAGGCACGGAATAAAGTCCCCAGTGAATGAAGATGCCGAACTTCGCGTCTTCATACCAGGCAGGGATCTCATGGGTTGAGACGGATTCCTTCGTAGGTTCGTATTTCACAAAAATACCTCCACAATGCAGCCGATGTCTACTCGATTTGCTGATGCCATAGATGAATGATATGGTATTCCGGCTGTCGCGTCAATTCTTATCCATCCCCGCTGTTTTTCGACTCCATGTACTCATGTGCCGGGGAGGAAAACAACGCCTTCAGCTTTCATAGTCGTGAATACCCATTTTTAACAGCTACTTCCAATAAAACAAGTTCTTCATCAGTCAAGAAAACAAAGTGTGCGGTTCTCTTTCCCGCTGAAAGATTCCCATGGTTTTGCAGACACAGCCGTATGAACAAATCAATCAGCCGGTCGGGCATGTCGATGATATCTTGAATTGACTTTTTTGTATTGTCATAATTGACCAGAAAGCGAAGTTCATCGACAAGCTCTTCATCGACAGTTTTTATTGCAAACGCATACAATGCTTCTGCCTGAGTTGTCATATCCATATACTCATACCAGCACACAGTATCATTTTCGACAGTCATTTGCCCCGTTTCATCCAGCCGGTAATTGACAAGTTGAAGCAAGGGCCGCGAGAATGCTTCAAGTGATGCATCATAATCCGCAGGACTTTTTAGCATCACAGCTGAAATCTGGAACATGAGACCACTCGGAATCATTCCCTGCAGCGAGAGAACGTTGTGGATCAGGAACCGATGGATACGCCCGTTGCCATCTTCAAACGGATGCAGGAATACAAAACCGTAGGCAATAACCGCTGCATGGATGACGGGAGATACTTTTCCATCTTTCATCCTATTGTGGGACGCTATGAGACCCGACATCAGATTGGGAAGATCCTCTGGTTTCGGACTGATATAATGGATAACCTCCCTTTGGAAAGCAACTGTTTGCCCGACGAAATTCTGGCTGTTCCGATAATCAATGTCCTTGAATCGCGGATCGACAATCCGGTTTTGAAGTTCTATCAGCCGTTCTTTGGTGCAAAAATCCTCTTTTTCCGCAAGCTCCAGAGAGGAGACAAATCTCTCGATTCGGGAGGCATTGGGCCTGACGTGCTCTATTTCAAAAGAAGATTTCGTCTCTTTTATATAAAGGTAGTTTAGCGCCCGACGAAGCAGTTCCGGCGGATAGGAGGTGACAATGGCATCACATCTGCCACGCAGATCAGTGGAATCCAATTGGGAAAGTTTATCACTTCTTCTAATGATGGGGCAAAAGTCCCGGGGTCCCAGAAGATTGTTGACGATGCGCTGGCGCTGGATTTTTTCTCCGTTCCGGATGGTGTAATACTTCTTTGATTCCAACGCATCGACGTAGTTGCCCGAAACAATGTCATCAAGAGGCAGTTGTTTGCCTGTCAGGAACTCATAAAAAAACCAGATCCGTCTGGCGTACTTGCCGGTCGGCCTGGATTTGATATATTTGATAAGTTCTTCCCGAGGAACATGCTTGAAGATATGAATTAGCAACCCAAGATTGACACCATCATATTTCAACGCAAATTCAAGATGGTCCCCGACTTCTTCTCCAGGCCAATATTGAGTTCTGAATACCTCATTCACAAGCGTGTCATGAATTTCTGAATAGTGAGTGCCTGTAGTGGAAACCGATGACCGGTGCCAATTTGGCATTCCTGCAATCTCAAACTTATCCAACAGGTATGCATAACCTGCCGCACGAAACCCCAAATCATTGGTTCCCACGTGAAAACCTCATAAAATTCATATTTCACTTCAAATATAGTTTATTTGATCCTAAGTGTCAACTTAATAGATTATTCGAGGGTATTTTATGCAAATATGATTTATTGTGAGGGATATGGAAGATAATTTCGGCATATTTGGCAAAAATAGATAAAAAACAGCATAAATCATTATAAATCCGCATATTCACACACCAGGCATGAAAACAACGCCTTCGATTCCTTGAAAATGGGCATCCTGAGTCAGAAGAACTGCATCATGGTGTCGGGCCGAAGCCAGTATCATCGCATCAGCCATGGGCAGTTTGTACTTCAGACTGAGCGAAGCTGCCGCAAAGGCTATCTCGTCAGTCAAAGGGACAACTTTCCCCATCCGCATCGCCACGATTGCCTGCATGGCCGCCGGGCGCCCCCGCTCAATGGATATTTTCTTGAAGACCTCATACAGGGTAATGGCAGGAACCAGTAGGTTGTCGATATCATTTATGGTGTCGGCAAAAAAATCGGCACGTGGCGTTCCGGAAAAATACTCCAGCCAACCGGTAGAATCGACCACTTTCATGACCGATCCTCCTCGTCCCTGTCGATGTCTGTGTTCATGCCCGGCAAATATCCGCGCATGTCGCTCATTTCTCTGACAGGGATCAATTCGATTCGGCCATCTGCCGATATGACATCAAACATGACCCCTGCTTTTAGTGAAAGGCTTTGACGAACATCCTTCGGTATGACCACCTGATATTTTGAAGACAAACACACTTTGCTCATATCGATCAACACCTCCATCTACAGTATATCGATCGATGAGGAAGCATGCAAGTGAAAAAATGATTTCCGCAACACCAACTCAGACTTTACTCTGCCGATGATTTCGCTGAAACCCCGAAATTCATATGATCGGCTTCTTCCACCTGTCTGCCTTCATGAAGGCGTCGAACATGATTTGCTTTTTCCAGGCAGGCACGTTGATGGCTTCCCCGTCACCGTAATCACCCAGGATGAAGCCGCCTTTGTCTGTTCCCCATTTGTCGATGAGCAGCCGCGCTTCCGCTTCGATATAAGCCTGATCCCTGAAAGGCAGGGTTCTTTGAATATCGCATAGGGACAGGAAACACAGTTTCCCGGCATGGAGCTTCCCGACAGCTTCAATTCCGAGCAGGGTAGGCTGCTGAAGATTGATTACATCCAGCCCGATGTCGATCAGATCGCCGATGATGTCATTCACCTTGCCGCACGAATGCATCCAAACGTGCCAGCCGGCCTTCTTGCAGGCATCGAATATCCGTTTGTACCGGGGTTTGAAAAACTCTTTCCACAACGCGGGATTTATCATCAGCTGCTCTTCGGTGCCCCAATCGTCCGAGAAGGTGAAACCCTGGATGGCGCCGGGAAAGCGGGATGAAATCTCATGAATGACATTCAAGTCGAATTCAACGATTTTGTCAGCGAGCATTTCGATATTCTCACGCTCAAGATACAGATCCATCATTGTGTTTTCATATCCGCGCAATGTGTGCATCCGTTCAAAAAGCAGCATGAATATGCCTGTCTCCAGGTACTTTCCATCGGAGTTTTCAAATTTTCGTTCCATGCCTTCATAAAATGAGGGACTGCCGGCATCGGGCCATCGGAAGGCGTCGATTTTCGTCCAGGAGTCAAGCGGGTGTTCGTTCACAAGGCCCATGTTCTTCACATTGCTGCGGCTCCAGCCGCAGCCCCATTCGTCATAGGTATGTTTTTGAGCGTGATCCCCCGTACCGATCTGGTTCCAGCCGATACCCTTGGTATCGCTGACGCCCAGCGTGTCAAAGATGACTGGCAGCCTGTCCGGCGTCGTGAACTCGATGGCTGCGGTGATGACCTGCTTTCCCGTTTGCATGGTTGACCTCCTGCGTATTTTCTTGAATCACATGAGATGGTTACAATCGACATGTAAACTCATTGCCGGTTCAGGCATTCATGGCTTCCTCTTTTGCAATCCGGCACCAGTTGAATGCATTGTTCGGATTTTTTCCAAGGGTGTTGTTGTCCTTCATGATGATTTCCACGCGGTTGTCGCGCGTGCGGCGGATAAAGTCCCGCAGGCTCGTCCGTATATATGCTTCGTCCATTTCCGGTATGGCCAGGTAGGCGGGATTCGGTTTGCTGGACAAGACATACCGGTTTCCAAGCGCTTCGGCCATTACGTCGACATCCGCCCAGGCGGAGACGGAGACCCGTCGAAGGTTCGGAATCGATTTCAGATACTTCCAGCGGGCATCCACCGGTTCGCAGCAGCCATAACAATTCAATCCGAACCGTTCCAGCAAGGGCAGCTGGTACGGGAAGACAAATTCCGCGAACATTTCCGGGGAAACACCGATGGTTTCCTGGCTCTCGGCAAATCCCCACATGTCCTTGAGCAGAACCGGCTTGTCAACGCGCAAGGATGATGTGCCCTTGAGCTGAACCGCCTTGTCGGCAAGCCCCGAAGAATGGCTGCCAGCCTGTTCCGAAGATTTGTTCGGAAATGAAGGTCCGGGCAGCTGGTCCGTGAATCCGAATCCCCCTGAACCGACATAGTTGTTGCCCGTATTGGAAGAAAGCAGGCCGTTCTTTTCCAGAAAGTCCAGCCTGGCCATGGTGCCGTCGCGCAGAATGGACATGACCTGATGAACAGACTCCGGTTCATCGTACATGTCATACATCAGCTGGTCCAGACCACGCAGGTTCACCAAAGTCCACGTCATGCCCAGGGTCCACCACCATTTGTGATTCAAACGCACTTCCAGATAAGGTTCGAACACTTCGCGCGCCAAATCCAGATTTGCCCTTGTGGCCTCATGGTTCACGGTAATAACGGGATACCGGAGTTTGCCGATATCCGCGTAATCCTTCAATGGCGGATCCCATCGATAGGCATGTCCGCCGCCGCCGCCGATTCTCTGCTCGTGCATGCCCCAATCGCTTTCAGCTGCCGTATATGAGACATTGAAAACAGCATCTGACACTCTGTCGTCTTTCATCTCCACAGCCCAGCATATCTCCCTGCGGAGTGTCAGTTCCCACTCCTGGGCCAACGTGCCGGAACACAGGATCTTGTCGTCGGTGATGATTTCATTCCATCCATTTTCCGGATCACAGAAAATGACCGGACGTATGGCTTTCAAGTCGTTATGGGCAGTCCAGAGCTTTCGCTTTTCCTCTTCGGCAGGCTTCCCGGCGCATTCCTGTAATTGCTTTGCCAGGTCGCGGAGAATGATTCGGTCCAGAGGGGAAATGCCCGCTGCGTCTTTTTCGGTTTTCTGCTGAGTCATGCCGAAGACTGTCTGATCCTTCATATCATGCCCGTCCTTTTCATTAAAAAGCTGGTCATGGACCATGTTGCCTGATAAAACCCCGCCTGCGGACCTCAAGCCAATACATTTTCCAGAAACATTCCGTTTTCATAGAACAGGATGTCATCCGCGAAGATTCTGCCGCCTGTTCGCAGGTCGCAGAGCATGTCCCAATGGATGGTGGACCTGTTCAGCCCGCCTGCGTCCGCCATGGAATCGCCGATGGCCATATGGACGGTGCCGCCGATTTTTTCATCAAACAGCATATTGCGGGTAAACTGCTTTATGCCGTAGTTGGTGCCGATGGCCACCTCGCCAAAGCGCTTCGCGCCCTCGTCGGTATCCATCAGCGCATGCAGCAGGTCTTCGCCCTTTGTGGCGGTCGCTTTCACGATGAGGCCTTTTTCGACATCAAGACAAATGCCTTCGACTTCGCGGCCGGCATATATGCCTGGAAAACTGAACGTGATATGCCCGTCGATGCCGTCTTCCACAGGGGATGTGAAAATCTCCCCATCCGGAAAGTTCACGTGCCCGTCGCAATTCATAAATTTGCGGCCTGCAACCTTCACGCGGATATCAGTGCCTTCCGCCACGATATGCAGCTCGGATTTTCCATCCAGCCAGCCCACCCAGCGTTCCTGCTCTGCGCTGATTCGTTTCCACTCCGCAACCGGGTCTTCGGAATCCAGAAGGCCGGCGCCGTAAACAAAGTCTTCATAGTCAGAAAGACTCATATTGGCTTCCTGGGCATCTGCCTCCGTTGGATATTGGGTGCCGCACCAGCGGAGTTCGCCTTTGCCCATGCGGTCCATGAAAATGCGCTGGGATTCTTTTCTGCCTTGAGAGGCATACTTCAGCTTTTGCGCCGGGATGCCGCTGTTGATGCGGGTGTTGCGGCTTCCCCAGGCGGACAGGACCACATCGGCGGTCTGCGCGATGAGCAGCCCGATGGCCCCGCCAATTTTCAATTGCTCCTCAGAAGAATGTTTCAGGCGGATTTCGCCAATCATTTCAGATCCGATGAGGGTTTCCACATGCGCGCCGGTTTTCAGGGCTTCTTCCGCCACGGCCGCCATCCAGGGGGTTGCGACCTCGTCGCATTCCAGAAACACCTTGTCGGAGGCTTTCATGCCTGCGGAATAATGGACCAGAAGCTTCGCCAGTTTCTTCAATCTCGGATCCATGTGAACCTCCTTGCCCCGGGCTGATACCCGGTTGCGCATGCCCATATTGTATCATACCGCCACCCTGCGGCAAGGATTTGATGCACTGCCTGATGCACCGCTTTTGGCAGCTGCTTGGACAGTCTTTTGGGCAGTGGTTTGGACAGTCGTTTTGACAGCCTTCGTGTTGATTCTTGAGACGGAGTTCTGTACAATCAAGATGCCTGCGGTCATGCGGCTGCAATGCCGATGAATGCAGCCAAACGGGCCTGACGGATTCGGTACTCCCCATAATGGAATTGTCATCTGATATTGCTCATGATATTGACGGAATGATTCTGATTCAGAAGTAGGAGGAAACAAATGAAACAACTTATGATGGAACGCCTGCCCGGCCTTGTCAAAGCAACGCAATTGCCGGAGGGGTTCAGCTTGAGAACCTACCGGGAAGGGGACTGGAAAGGATGGGTGGATGCCTGTTCCGATGGACTTGGCACTGCTGACTGGTCGGAAAAGGATTTTCACGAAAAAATGCTGGCGATGGAAGGACTGCATCCCGAAGGCATATTCTTCGTGGTGGACACGGACGGGCAGATTGCCGGCACAGCGACAGGGTGGCTGAAACCGGATCTCGGGTATGTCCATATGGTGGGCATGCGCACGGATTTTCGGGGCAGAGGCCTTGCGAGACCTTTGAATGCAGCCGTTCTTTCATACCTGCTGGATAAAGGCTGCGGCCGCATCGTCCTTGACACGGATGATTTCCGCATCCCCGCCATCAAGGTGTATCTCGCGCTTGGGTTTATTCCCGTTCTGCAGGACGTCGACATGAGGGAGCGGTGGCTGGCCGTCATGGATGTCCTGGGTTTGAAAACACTGGCTGCCTTTGATGCACCGGGCGGCAGCCTTGTGTCCCTGGTTTTGTGATGATGGAGCAGGGCCTGGGGTTCGGGAGAATATGACGGTGTTAAGGAGATTCACATGGCATGGATCATCACGGTCGACATTGGGACGACGGCCATGAAGACTGGATTGTTCTCTGAAAAACTCACTTGTCTTCATATGACGACGCGTGAGTATGAATTGGAACGTCCGCGGACCGGCTGGCTTGAATTGCCGGCCAATGTATATCTGGAGCAAATGGAGGCAGGCATCGCCGACATTCTGGCCCGATGTCCTGAAGCGGCGGAGCAGGTTGGCGGCATCAGCCTGACTTCTCAAGGAGAAACCCTGGTTTTCGTTGACGTCGGCGGCAATCCGCAGTATCCCGCGATCAACTGGCTTGACGGCAGGGCGGATGCGGAAGCGCGGCAACTGACCGAAAGCATCTCCAATGACAGGTTCTATCGGATGACGGGTTTGCCGGAAAACAATCCGGCCATGCCGGCTGCAAAAGTGCTGTGGTTTTCCCGCAATCATCCGGAACTTTTCAAAAAGACCCATAAGGTGCTGCTCCTGGTCGACTGGCTGGCACTGAGCCTGACGGGCCTCTGCATCAGCGACGATGCCATACAGACTTCCACAGGATGGTTCGATATCAATGAACGCCGCCTTTGGCCGGAGATGCTCAAGGCCATTGGCCTGCGGGCAGACCAGCTTCCGGATGTCCTTCCTTGCGGCACCGCGGCGGGCTGCCTTTTGCCGGGCATGGCGAAAAAGCTTGGCCTGAGGCAGGCTGTGCAGGTTGTCCCCTGCGGGATGGACCAGGTTTCTTCCGCCATCGGAGGCGGCAATTTCCGGTCCGGGGTCGTATGTGAGACAACGGGAACCGCGCTTGTCATTTCTGCAGTAACTGACTACCCCGATTATGAACGGCCCGAACGAATCACTTTTCTTGCCCATGTCGGCGGCAGATACCTCATGCTGCCCTATTGCCCCACTGCCGGCATGCTGCTGAAATGGTTCCGAAGGGAGTTCGCGCAAAAGGAAGAACAGGCTGCGCGGGAAACCGGCGCTTCGGTCTATGAATTGATTGACAACCTGGCAGAGACCGGCAGGGGCTGGGAAAAGGGATTGTTCCTGCTGCCTGATTTCGAAGGGAAACTTACGCCTGAACCTAATCCCGGTGCCTGCGGCGTACTGTTCGGCCTTACTCTGGACACGACGCGCGCGGATATTGCCAGGGCTCTTCTTGAATCGGTCGGATTCATGCTTCGTGAGAACATTGCCATGCTGGAGGCTTATGGCGTGCGCGTGGACTCTGTCCGCTCTCTCGGTGGCGGGGCGAAAAGCCGCCTGTGGGGGAAAATCAAGGCGGATATCCTGCAGAAGCCCATTTATCCGCAGACCTTCTCCGAATCCACGTCATTGGGCGCCGCCATGCTGGGGCAAGTGGCTGCGGGTGGATTTCCCGATTTGGAAAGCGCGTTTGCAATTGCCGGGGCAGCCGGAGCTGAGATCCATTCTGACGAAGCTCTGGCAGCCGGAACAGAGAGTTGTACTGACGAAAACCAGGTGGCCGGAGCTGAAATCCATTCCGGCAAAGGTCTGAAAACCGGGATTGAATTCCGTCCTGACGAAGCTCTGGCGGCAGGGATTGTTCAGGCATATGAGCAGTACGAGTTGATCTATAGGTCCCTGATACCGGCATTCAAAGGGTTCCGTCGTTAGAGGATCCGCTCGTTGCCGGCTTTCGGATCGGAAAAGCCGAATCGGCATGACAACCGATTATTTCCGCAGAAGGAAGGACTGGAAACACCATTGCCCGGACTGCAGGTCAGAATCGTCCGTACCGGTTCACGGCATCAGTAATGGCCTGCAGGCCTTTTTTCTTTGCTTGACAAGGCATATCGACAACGGATAGATTGGTCGGGTGATGATATCCGCGGAGGACCGCATTGTCATCGATGGGGGCAAAGCGATGAACACGGGCCGCATGACTGCCTGGCTTCGAAAAATCAGATGGAGGAACCTTCTGCTGCATCAGAAGCTCCTTGTTATCTATATTCCGATCATCCTTCTGCCTTTTGCCATCGGAACGCTCCTGATTTCCCGCAACTACAACGATTTCAGCCAGGGCATTCTGGAAACATATGCGCTGGATACGCTGAACCTCGCCGTCAACAACATTGAAAGCGTGGCTCAGAGTTATGAAAAGCTAAGCCTCAGGTTCATCGCGGATGAAACAATCACCAAACTGCTTACGGCCAAAACGGACACCCAGTGGGAATCGTACACGAACATGAAATTACTGTCGCAGCAAATCAAATTCCTGATTTCGGACAACGACAACAGCCGTTATATCACGGCGGTCCTGATCAATTATAAAAACGGCCTCTGCGTGGTTGGGGAAAGCCCCGTAGGAAATTATGACGTTCTTGATACCCATTACATGGAAAATGTGAAGGCAATGAAAGGATACTATCTGTGGTCGGAGCCTGAAACGTATTACTTCCGGAAAACAAATCAGCAGTGCATGAAGCTGAGTCGAACCATCCGCGGCATCAACATGAAAGACCTCGGGCAATTGACGCTGGTCATCAACACCGGTTTCATCGACTATGTCTTCGACAAGGCCAAACTAAGCGACAGCATGCTCCTGCAGCTTATGAACGAAGACGGAAAGACCATCATGGAGCGCAGGGGGGCCAATGGCGCGGGTTCGGGCGCGAATCCGGTTCCAGTCCCGGATATTGGTTCGGGTGCGATCACGGATACAAGCCCGGGAGCGATCATGGGCACAAGCTCGGGCGCGAGCCTGCACAATTATCTCGTGAAGAGTGAATCCGGGAAATGGACCCTTTCCGTTTCCTATCGAGATGACGTCATTTTCCGCCCGCTGCGGCAGGTGACCCGGAACAATTCGCTGCTGATTGCTGCCTTCCTTCTTGCGGGCTTGCTCGGATTCGTGATCATCAGCGTGGACTTCGTCCTGCCCGTCCGCAAGCTTGTCACGAACATTCGAAGGGGATACCGGAACATTGATCCCGAGCGCCTGTTGAAAATGAACGGACCGGCTGAGATCAAAGAGGTCTCAATCGCGCTTTCATCCATGATTCTTGAAATCAACGTTCTGTTCAGGGAAATCCAGGAGATCGAGGAGAAGAAACGAAAGGCGGATATCAAGAACCTGCAAAGCCAGATATCGCCTCATTTCCTTTATAACGCGCTGAACGCCATCAGGTGGATGGCCATGATCCAGAAGCAGGAGAACATCAAGAAGTTCGTGGATGCCTTGAACAACCTGCTTACATATTCCATGCGCAATACGGACAAACTGACGATCCTTGCAGAAGAAGTCAAGGTAACGCAAGACTATATCCTGATTCAAAAGGTCCGCTATGAGGATTTTGAAGTTCAATTCATCATGGACCCGACGCTTGACACGGCGCAGATGCCCAAGATGATCCTGCAGCCCATCATTGAAAACGCCTTGATACATGGCATCATGCCAAACGGGTCGTATGGACGGATTGTCGTTGCGGGAGCGCTCGCGGGAGATCGGATCAAACTGGATGTCACCGATAACGGAAGCGGGATGACTCCTGAAAAACTTGAGGAGGTTCGGAACATCATCCTTGACGATCAGGATGAACATATCGGCCTCAAGAACATTCATGACAGGATCCGCCTGGAATTCGGCGCGACCTATGGCCTGCACGTCGACAGCACACTGGGCGCCGGAACACGCGTGACCATCGAAATGCCGATGCGGATGGAGAAACCAGCATGAGGACACTGATGATTGTGGATGACGAGTCGCTGGTCAGAGTGGGACTGCAGTCTCTTTTCGATTGGGAAAGCAACGGTTATCGGATTGTCGGCGCCTATAAGAATGGTCTTGACGCTCTTGAGGCGATACGCCAGTTCTGCCCGGATGTTTTGCTGACGGACATCAAAATGCCGGTCATGGACGGGTTCGAACTGATTGATGCGGCCCGGCGCGAGAACCCCGGGCTCAACATCATCATCCTGACGAGTGTCGAGGAATATGACTGCATGCGCAATGCGCTGAAGCATGGCGTAAGCGACTATATCCTGAAGTACAAGATCGAGCAGGACGAACTGATACGGACCCTCGACGCACTGACATACGGAGTTGTGTCCGGAGACAATCGGATTGAAGACCGCATCGCCCAAGGAAAGCGCATGATCATGGAATTGTCTTCGGAACTTTCGGAAACGAAGGATTCCGACAAGGCCAGGGCCTCCTGCGGAACCCTGCTGGACCTGATGAAGACGTATGGCGATTCAGGCGCGTGGATTGTCATCAAACCCGAAGGGGATGCCGGATTCGGTGACAGTGTGCTGATAAAGGCATCAGGCATCATCATCAGGGAAACCCTGGACAAATACAGGGAGGTCATCTATCTTGGAGATGATGCCGCCGGCATCCATGCCATATTGTGCATGAAGCGTGCCCTGCCCGCCGCCGAGGCCAGGGAGCTTCTTTCGGATATCCTGCTGCCGCTGACAGACTCACTGCAGGACAAGGCCGGAATGAAGGCAAGGATAGGCGTCGGCAGTCGCGTCGAACTGGCTGACCCTCTGCCGGTGAGGGTCATGAGAACGAGTGCGGACAAGGCTCTCCTGCAGTCTTTTTATCATGAAGCTGTTTTTTTTGTCGATGATCCCTCCTGTGAAATGACTGTGTTTACCGATAAGGATTGGCGCGATTTCAGGCTAGAGCTCAAACAGCACATCGGCAAGTGCGACATGGGTGCATTGGCTGATTGGATGCAGTCTCTGGAAAAGAGGATATATGGACTCATACTGCCCGCTGAAGTGGCTCATCTTTATCGGTACATCATCCAGCAGGTGACTGATTATTCAATCGACATGCTGAAAACCGATACCGTGGCTGGTCCTGTCAGTTTCCACAAACTTCTGGAGTGCGCGGACAAGATGGAAGGGGTTCGCTCCTTTGCGGAACTGTCCGGCATCTCGCAGGGCATCGTCGCGGAACTTGCGAAATCGATTGACATGAACGCCTCCGGCAAATGGGTGCAGATGGTGACTCAGTACATTGCCCTGAAATGCACCGAAACCATTCGGCTCAGGGATGCGGCCCAATTGGTCAATTTCAGTGAAAGTTACTTCAGCATGAGGTTTCACCAGGAAACAGGCATGTCCTTTTCTGAATATGTCACCGGTGAACGAATCAGGAAAGCCATCGAAATCATGAAGACGACCGACATGTCAACGGATGAGATTGCCGAAAAGGTCGGGTATCCAAACACGAATTATTTCGTGAAAGTCTTTAAGAAGCATACCGGAAAAACCATATCGGAATTTCGAAAAAACAGATGATTTGGAATCAAAAAGGATATTGTGGCACCATTACGTCTGTTGGAGATGATTGTTGTTTCAATCATGTTACCAAGACCAACAGAATAAGAATCAGGATCGCAATATTCATGATGGTTTTCATTCTGCATCAGAATCATAATGTGTATAGAATATTTTTAAAGGAGGTTTCCTGCATGAAAAAGGCAAATCGTCTCATTTCTGTTCTGGTTGTTTTGCTGATGCTTGCCACAACGGCATGCGGTACCGCAGCACCCGCTGTGACCACCGCCGCGGTAACGGCCACAGCCACCACAGCCGCCGTAACCGAGGCCGCCACCACAGCCGCCGTAACCGAGGTCACTACCGTGGCTACTACAGAGGCCGCTCCGACAGTCGATATCATGACACCCGGGGGCAAGTATCCCGAAGTCATCACAATCCGAGTTGCCAAAGCAGCATCTCCGGATCCTAAATTTCCTCCTGGAGAAACAGTCAGTGACAACTCGATGACACGTTTTCTATTGGATAGGCTCAATATCAAAGTTGAAATTGCCTGGGAAGTTGATGCGAGTGAATATATCAACAAGCTCTCGCTCAATATTGCCGCAAACGATCTGCCTGATGCCTTCAACTTAAGTGCAGTCACCGACTACAGCGTGTATAATCAATTGGTAGAAAACGACATGTTGGCCGATTTGACTGAAGCATATGCGAAGTGTGCTGGAACCTATATGTTTGATACGTTCGGCTCTTTCAAGGAGATGAACCTTGATCCCTTCAGAGAAAACGGTAAACTGATGGGCATAGTCGGTGGATACTATGGATACGAGCACAATCTTTTGTGGCTGCGGACAGACTGGTTGAAAGAGTGCAACCTGCAACCACCAAAAACGCTTGATGAGCTTAAGAATGTAATCAAGACATTCAAAGACAAGAATATGGGCGGCAAGGGCAATGTCGGTCTGGTTATGGATGCCGTCAATCCCATCAGCAGCAATATGTTTGCCGCTACGCCTATTCTCGGGGCGTTCGGAGCCTATCCCAGGACATGGATTAAAGATGCCAGTGGCCAGGTTGTCTGGGGCAGCGTGGCGCCAGAAGTGAAGCCCGCACTTGAGTTGCTTGCAGACTGGTATAAATCAGGACTTATCGATAAGCAATTCCCGACACGTACTGCCGGAGGCGCGATTGATGCGCTGATCAAAGACGGCCAAAGCGGTATCGGCTTTGCGCCGTGGTGGTTCCCATATGTAACTTTCCCGGATTTCCCCAAGAACAATCCGGATGGAGAGCTAATAGCCTTTAACGGACCACTTGATGTGAATGGTAAATATAACATTATTTGGCCTGGTCCATCCGCTACCGGTATATTCGTCAGTAAGAAATACCCCCACCCTGAAGCAGTCGTGAAAATGCTCAACATGGAATTCGATGCTTTTAGGGGCATGGATGCGGAACTTGCAAAACTTGTGCAACCTGGAAAAGACGCAGGAACTGACTGGGGTTATTGGTTCCCCACAGGTGGAGTCAATCTTGCATACTCAGTTGAGATTCCCAATAGTGGATTCCTCGTGAAGAATTACGTTGACAACGGTAAAATGGAAGGAAAACAATTTCTTACGGAATTTGACATGGGTACTGCGAGGGACGCAAAGACATATAAAGAGACGAAGTCCCTTGATAACTCAGGATGGATTTCATACTATGGCAGATATTTGGCATGCAATATCGTGGCGGCTCCCGAAGTGGTCATCAAATATCCTGCCTTCCCCTTTACTACCCCTTCAATGGAGGATCTGAAGGCTAACCTTGATAAACTGGAAGCAGAAGCGATGCTGCAGATTATCATTGGCGAGAAGCCGATTGAATATTTTGATACTTTTGTTGCAGAATGGTACAAACAGGGTGGCGATGTCATTACGAAAGAAGTGGCAGCCTTGGTCAAATAGGTTATAAGCATTCATATTTTGATGAGGGGGGTAGATCCCCCCTCATCAGAATATGGGAACCAATTCATTCTATGAGTGGAGCAAAACATGAAAAACAGGATCAATGAGTTATATTACAACCTTATGATGATTCCGGCCATGGCATTTCTGACCG
>CAZFWQ010000014.1:0-8773 GCA_964522755.1 uncultured Oscillospiraceae bacterium
CTTCTGGTATGAGCTTTACCGCTGGGCGGGCGGGCGGTTCGGATGGCTTGTCCGGCATTACGGCCAACCCTTTGGCCGGCATTTTTTCCGACCGGCTGATTGCTGCCGGCGGTACCTGCATCCTGACTGAAGTACCGGAAATGTTCGGTGCGGAAACGCTGTTGATGAACCGCTGTGCGGATGCTGCCACATTTGAGCTGACGGTGGCGCTCATCAACGATTTCAAGGATTACTACTTTCGCCACAACCAGGCGGCATATGAAAATCCGTCACCGGGGAACAAGGACGGCGGCATCACGACGCTGGAGGAAAAATCACTTGGCTGCATACAAAAAGGCGGAACGAGCGCTGTGACGGATGTGCTTCAGTACGGGCAGCACGTTCGAAAAAAAGGATTGAGCCTTGCACAGGGTCCCGGCAACGATATTGTTTCAATCACGGCGCTGGCTGCGGCAGGGGCTCATCTCGTCCTCTTCACCACAGGTCGAGGCACGCCTCTCGGAGGTCCGCTTCCAACGGTGAAAATCGCGACGAATGATGCACTGGCCGCCAACAAGCCGCATTGGATCGACTTCAACGCAGGCAGATCCCTGAAGGAAGCTCCGGAAAGCGTCGCGGACGATTTGGTTTCACTGGTTCTTGAAATAGCCTCCGGAAAGCGCATCGCCCGCAACGAGGAAAACGGATACAGTGAAATCGCCATATTCAAGGAGGGTGTGACCCTATAGGAACGCCGCCTGCGCGACCTTGTAGATACGCCGCCTGCGCGACTGCAATCCCGCCGGCTTTCCCCTCGATAGGTGAAACAGGAAAACATCGGGCTCATTGCGGCAGATACCATCTCCGGATTCCTTCGGCAATGCCGGCGGCAATGCCGTCCCGTCCCGTTTCGGAAAGAAGGTCGGCACGATCATCCGCATTGCTCAGAAATCCCATCTCCACCAGGGCGGACACAAGATTGATTTCGCGCAGAACGGCCAGGTTTCCGGTGACAACTTCAGGAACGCCGCCCGTGGTGTGAAGACCCGGCAAGGTATCGGTCATGGCAGTCCAAAGCGTTTTGGCAAAACGGACCCGTTCCGCATCGTCATAAAACTGATAGGACGGATTTATAGGATTCACACTGCTTCCATGCGGATTCTTCATCATCTTGTTCTCGTCCGAATAGATGGAGCCGCATGAGGACCAGAAAAGCTGAAGTCCGTTGACAGAAGGCGCAGCAGGCAAACTGTTGCAATGAATGGATACAAGCAAAATATCCCCATGCTGCTTCTCAATGTCCAGGATTGTCCGAAGATCCGCGTTCGCGCCAAGTCCCTTGAAAATGCTTCGCCCATTGCCGGAATATGAATCGGTGTTGAGGTCGAGGCTTGGCTGATAAAGGGAGGCCAGGCGGTCGAGGGCCTGCACATCCGCTCCGGCAAGCATTTGGTGGCGGGAGATGACCAGTTGCGCAACCATGGCTGCGCGATAATGGAGCGACCGGAAGATATCGGTTGTCCTAGTCATTTCGACCCGGGCGCCGAGTGCTTCCAGACGATCTCTCAGCAAGAGCGACACCGCCAGGTTGATGGGTGCCTCGTAGACTGTGGGCTTTCCCTTCTTCCATTCCGCCCCGACATCGCTTCCTCCGTGACCTGGGTCAACGATGACGGTCAGGCCCGCGAGTGGAGGCCTCTGAACGGCAGGACTTTCATTTTCGATGGTTTCAGGGTGATAGAGGATGGGAACTGTTCCAGTTGCCGGCCATTTTTTAAGGGAACGACCTGCTAAAGATGGCGTTGGCAACGCTGTTGCCGCTGGCGACGCGGTTACCGTTGGCGGTGCTGTTGCCGCTGGCGACGCTGTTGCCGTTGGCGACGCTGTTGCCACCGGTGATGCTGTTGCCGCCGGCGATGCCGGAGGTATTTCAACAGCAGGCAGCGTTTCAACTGCGACTGGCAGGGGAACACTCGGAATGGGTGACAACACTGCTATGGACGCCTGGACAGACGAAGGCGCATCGGCAGTGAACACGGCGGTGGAAAGAACCGCTACCACGGAAATGGCCATGAACGTCAGAACACTGAGCCCCTTTCCGATTGCCTTCATCAGCATCTCCATTCATCATTCAGGCCGGAAAAGCAAAAATCCCTATTTGCATGGCTTATGCATTGTTGTATAGTAAAAATGACAGGCTGGTTCCTCATGGCCGCTTCAAAATGAGAAAGAACGCAATGACCCCTGCCGGTTCGCCGCAGAATACGCATGCTGCCATGAAAACCAGACAGGAGGCCAAAATGGGCTCAGCATCATTCTATCACATACTGAAGACGGGAAGGCTTGACCGTGTCCTTTCCGTGTCCAAGGCACTTGAACTGAAGAAACAAGGCGGATTCATCTGGCTGCACTACCTTGAACCGGTCGTGGAAGACTTTGCCCCGCTGATTGATCAGCTCGGGCTTCATCCGCTGTCTGTCGAAGACGTTTTCGACACGAACCAGATACCGAAGATTGACGATTTTCCGGACAATACGTTTGTGCTGGTCAATGCTTTCTCGCACACAGGGGGAGTGCTGAGTGTCCAGGAAATCAACCTTTTCCTCGGCGCCGACTTTCTTGTCAGCGTGGACCGGAACGATCCCGATGGCAAGCCCTATCTTGATGGGATTGAGGAGATTGTGGTCCGGGAGGTCGGCAACGCGGGAAAGTTCGGACCCGCATACGTCATGCACACGATTCTGGACGTGATCGTGGACCGAAAATTCACAGCCCTCGAGGTCCTTGAAGATGATCTATCCGCGGCGGAAGACGCGGTACTGGACCGGTCTCCGGGATTCAGCCTCAGGTCCCTCCAGACCATACGGCGAAGCCTGGTCACTGTCAGGAAATGCCTTTACCATGAACGGGAAATTTTTGTGAAAATCTGCCGGAAGGACTGCCCCTTGATTCCTGAAAAAGCCATATTCCACTATCGTGACGTATATGACCACCTTACCCGTTTTTTTGAATTGACGGAGACATTGAGGGATATCGCGACAAGCCTGATGGAGATTGACATTTCCCTGCGAAGCAATGAGATGACACGGGCTTCGAACCGAACCAACGCATCTGTTCGCCGCCTTACCTTCATTACAACCATATTCCTGCCAATGACCCTGCTGTCCGGCATCGGAGGCATGTCGGAATGGTCCATGATGACGGGGCCTTCCAATTGGCGGATTGCCTACCCGCTGTTTCTTCTGGCCATGGTCGGCATTGGAAGCGCCAGTTATTTTTTGCTTAAGAAAATCGTGAAAAATGACGAGTCCGGGAACGACCCCTCATGATTGTCACCGCCGCATTTCTCTGGAGTGTGATTTCGCCTTTCGATTCGTTCACAGATTCAGTTCACGGCGAACAGGAACAGCCGCTGAAGGGGGTGGCGCCATGAGCAACACCAAATGGATTCGGGAAGCCATGCAGGACATGCCGGTCATTGACACGCACGAGCATCTGGAGACAGAATCCGCCCGCATTGCCCGTCACAAGGATTTCATCTCCCTGTACATGACCCATTACGCCAGCACTGATGTCATGTCGGCCGGCCTGTCTTCCGAGAAAATGGAACTGCTGCGGGGGATATCGCTGGACGTCCGGGAGAAATGGGTCATCCTGAAGCCGTACTGGGCGCTTTGCCGGAATACTGCCTATTTTCGCGCGCTGGAGCGCATCAGCATCGACCTGTTCGGCGTCACGCATCTTGACGACGACACCCTGCCCCAGCTCAACGGCGCTTTTCTGGCGGCCAGCCGTCCGGGCTGGTATCGGCAGATTCTCAAGGACATCTGCCATATCGACTACTGTGTCCAGGATGACCTGTTCATTGCGGACGCGGGGTGCATCACAGCGCCGGATCCGCTTTACTACAGGGAATCCGCCAAGTATGACCTTTTTCTGGAGATCGGGGGAGAGGTCCCTGCCGCTTCGCTGATGGGCACCTACCGAAGATCTTTTGCAAGCCTTGGCGAATATGTGAACCTGATCGGAGATACCGTTCAGGCCGCGAAACGGGAGCGTGGCATCGTCTCCCTCAAATCCGCCATCGCATACAGCAGGACGGTTCAGTTCGACAATCCAGCGTTTTCCGCTGCGGAAGCGGTGTTTGACAAGGTCCTGCGCGGGGAGGCCCTGTCGGCTGCTGAACGGAAACCTCTCCAGGATTACCTGATGCATGTGCTGATGGGCGTCGCCGGAGACTTGTCCCTGCCGTTCCAGATCCATACCGGCCTTCAGGAAGGCCTCAATGGCTTTCTTCCGGATTCGCGGCCATCCAACCTGATTTCCGCATTCCGGCAGCATCCGGATGTGAAGTTTGACGTATTCCACACCGGTTACCCTTATGGATTCGAATTAACCGCCATATGCAAGCAGTTTCGGAATGTCTATGCCGACATGTGCTGGGTCCATGTCATATCCCAGGAATACGCTGTCCGCGTTCTTGAGGAAATGCTGGAGGCGCTGCCATCCAACAAGATACTTGGATTCGGCGGAGACTTCATCTTCGTCGAAGGGACATATGCGCATCTTCAGTTCGCAAAGGAAAACATCGCGGAAGTCTTATCCCGGCGAATCGAACAGGGCCGGCTGGACAAATCAGATGCGCTCGGGCTTGCCAGGCGCCTTCTGCACGATAACGCGCAGGCACTATTTGGAGGTGGATCATCATGAAGTTCGGCAGGAGCGATGCTGAATTTTACGTTCCGGACGGCGCTTCCCAGGAAGAAGCCCTTCATCGGGCCACCATCCTGGCCATCGGCGCGCATCCGGATGACATTGAAATCCTGGCCATTCCCGGCATTCTTGATGGCTTCCGCGCAGGCGGAAACCGACTGTTCGGCGTTGTTGCGACGAATGGCGGGGGGGCTTTGCGTGCGGGAGAATATGCCAACCTTTCCTATCTTGACATGAGGGAAATCCGCGTAGCCGAGCAGAAGCAGGCGGCGGTGACCGGCCAGTATTCAGGCGTGATCCTGCTCAATTATGAAAGTTCGGAAATGAAGGATGCCTGCAACCGGCATCCTGATGAAGATGTAAGGACCATCATCGACACGATCAGGCCGGAGACGGTCTATCTGCACAACCCTTTCGATCGCCATGACACCCATGTTGCCGTTTCCTTGCGATCCATTGCGGCCTTCCGCGCAGTCGCGGCCGCCAGCGGGTGGATGCCGAAAAAAATATACGGGTG
Organism: uncultured Oscillospiraceae bacterium; assembly: GCA_964522755.1. Classification (GTDB taxonomy): domain Bacteria; phylum Bacillota; class Clostridia; order DSM-8532; family DSM-8532; genus JAEWSN01. The sequence continues at coordinate 5,210 of CAZFWQ010000014.1, forward strand.
CGAGGCATGGCGCGGATTGGACTGGCTGGTGCATTGCGACCGGACGGCGTTGCCCGTTCATGATCCCGACCACTTGTCCGATCAGCTGATTAAGGTATACAAGTCGCAGCTGGCAAGTGAAAATCACTTTGATCTGGCTGCCCGCAGCCGACGCATCGCAAACGCGTCTTATCAGGAATCGCATTCCCTCGGGAGCGAGCATGAGATGGCTTTTGCGGTGGACCTGCTGCCTTTGCTCGAAGACCCGGCCATCCCGGTCGCGGATTTTGTCCGCCATACCATCGATCGTTTTCGCGCGGATACGTTGTCACGGCTGGACCGCTTTTCACCGAACAGCCCCTGCAGGTGAGCCTGCCGGGGCTGTTGCCCTATGCTTTCCGGACTCCATGCCGGATGATCTTCTTTGTGGTTGTCTTGACGAATTCCTCGTCCCGCACCGTGAAATAGCGGATGTATTTGTACAAGGCGAGAGATTTGTTCACGGCGCGCACCACTTCGTCCATGGCCCTATGAATCTTGTCCGCCGACGGATTCGGATCTTCGAGCTGCTCCACGATCTTCTCCATGTTCGGAAAGATATCGGCGGCTACCTCAAGTTCCCCGTCTTTTTCAGCGGCACGGCCATATACCATGCATTCCTTTATCAGGGGCGAACGCCCGAGCAAATACTCTATCTCCTCGGGGTAGATGTTCTTGCCGTTTTTCGTCACGATGACATTCTTTTTCCGGCCGGTGATGTGAATGAAACCATCCCGGTCGATCATGCCGAGGTCTCCGGTATGGAACCATCCGTCCACCAGGCTGGCCTTTGTTGCTTCCTCATTTTCATAGTATCCCAGCATGATGTTGGGACCACGGGCGATGATTTCACCAATGCCCGTGGCATCAGGCTCGAAAATCTTGATTTCACTGTGTGGAACCGGCAGGCCCGCCGAATCGTTCTTGAAGTCGCAATTGCGGTTCAGCGCGATAATCGGGGAGCACTCCGTCAGCCCGTATCCCTGCAGGCAATGAATGCCCAGGTCCTGAAGGCCTTTCACCACGACGGGGTCGATGGCGGCGCCTCCGCTGATCAAAAGGCGCAGATGGCCGCCGAAGGTTTCGTGAATGGGGGCGAACAGCTTCCGGCGCAGGTCGATGCCGACAAGACGCAGCGCGTTGCTTATCCAGATGCCGGTTTTCAGCTTTTTCAGAAGTGCAGGGTCCTTTGAGGCCTGGTCCCAGATGCGGCGGTGCATGGATTCCAGAATCAGCGGCACGCAGTTCATGACCGTCACTTTGGCTTCCTTCAGGTTTTTAAGGATATGGCGCAGTCCTTCGCAATACGCGATGGAGGCGCCGCGGTAAATCTGGCACAGGAAGCCGCAGGTGCATTCATATGTGTGATGGAGCGGAAGGACGGACAGGAACGTATCCTCCGGACCGATGTAGAGCATGGCGCACATGTCCATGAGGTCATACGCTATGTTCTTATGGGAAAGCATGACGGCCTTTGACTTGTCCGTCGTACCCGAGGTGAACAGGAGGATGCGCATGGCCTCGATGTCTACTTTTGCGTCAATAAACGAGCGATCCCCTTCCGCCACCTTTCGGTATCCTTCCGCAAGAAGGGCGGTCCAGGACAGGATGCCGCCCGATGTTTCCTGCAGGTCCATAGATATGAGCAGGCAGCCCTCCGGCAGCTCTGACCGCAAGTCGTCGATGTCTTTGGCTTTTGAGCCCGAAAACACAATGGCGTTCACCTGTGAGCGTTGAATCAGGCTTTTCAGTTCCATGAGCGGGATTTCCTTGTCCAGCGGGACCACCGTGCCTGTGCCGCTCACGGTAGCCAGGTACCGGACAGCCCATTCATATCGGTTCCCTCCGACAATGGCGACACGCCCGCCGGAAAGGCCGCCCGACATGAGCGCAGTGCCAAAAGCATCCACATCCGCCTTGAACTGACGGTATGTGATGGGCAGGTAGGGCCCGCCTTCCGTTTTTTTCACGTGAAATGCAGTCCGGTCGCCATACAGTACGGTGCTTGATGTCAACATGTCCTTCAGATCCCGAATGCTTCGGACATCATAGAGCGGTATGTTCTTCATAGTTGCACCTCTCGACGCTTTTTCCGCAGGAAATACCCTGTGAGGCCTGCAGTTAAACCATCATATCATCCGTATTCCGGATAAGCCAGCAAGACTTGATTGAATTATGTCTTCACCGATTTGTTGTGATATGATAATGCTGTTTAACATGCAAATTGGGAGATGCCGGGTTTTTGTGCATATTGGGGCATACCGGATTTTATGTGCACAATGCGCAACTGGACGAGGAAGCGCAATCCCGGAAACCGGTTGGCATGCGGCAGGCGTTTTGTTGCCAGGCAGGTTTGCGCCGGGCACGGGAAGGAAAAACGGGATATGCGTTCTTTCGAATGGAAAAGCACTGACGGATGCATGCTGGCCGGATTCCACGAAGAACCCGGATGTGAGGCGAAGGCCGTCGCATGCCTGGTTCACGGGCTTGGCGAACATGCCGGGCGGTACCAGGATGTATCCGGCGTACTGGCAGGCGCGGGCATTTCCCTTTTCGCCATGGACCTGCGCGGTCACGGCCTCTCGGGCGGCAAACGCGGGCATGCCGCTCCCAGGAATGCGATATTGGCCGATGTCGATGCGCTGATTCGGCAGGCCCGGGAAGCACACCCAGGTTTGCCGGTTTGGCTTTATGGCCACAGCCTTGGCGGAAACATCGCGCTTTCACACCGTTTGTTCGGGAAAGAGCCGGTCGACGGTACAGTGGCCACTTCCCCATGGCTTATCCTCGCCAATCCGCTGCCTCCCGCGCAGGTGGCAGTCATGCGGCTTCTGGGAAAAATCATGCCCGCGATGACCATTAAGAACGGGCTTGACCCCAACGGCCTCAGTTCGCTTCTTCCCGTTGTGGCCGATTACCGCAGCGACCCCCTGGTGCATCCGCATATCAGTGTCCAGACGGGTCTTGATGCCTTGGACATGGCCAGGGCCATACTGGATAGGGCTGCAGAGAATCACGGCCCCGTGCTTGTTCTTCATGGTGGAGCCGACCCGATCTGTTCAGTTGAAGGGAGCCGCCGGTTCGCTGAAAAGGCGGGCGTCCGCTGCACTTTCCGGGAATGGCCCGGCATGCGCCACGAATTGCACCATGAAGCCGTCTGGCCGGAAGAGGCGCAGGTCATCGCGAACTTTATCCTGGCGAAAAGGTAGGCCGTGAATTGGAGGCGGCATGTTCTATAAAAAACAAAGAAACGCCCAGTATATTGCAGAGTTGAAATTTTTCCTGGAAGATAGATATGGATTTGAAGTCAAGCAGATTATTGAAGCAAAACGCGGTTTTTATGGTGAAACATGGAAAGTGATCGCGGAAAGCGAATGCTTTTTTATTAAGATCGTCTACTATGCCCATCACATGGCAAAATACTCCAGCAGTTTGAACATCATGGATTACATGGTTCATCATGGGATAACATTCATCGGCCGCATCGTCAGGTCGAAGCAGGATGACCTCTGCTGCCTCTTCAACGGCGGCACCCTTGGCGTATTT
>CAZFWQ010000014.1:8783-12770 GCA_964522755.1 uncultured Oscillospiraceae bacterium
GAAGGAGAAAATACCGAAGAGTATGACCTGCCACGGCTGATGAGCCATCTAGCCGTCATCTATCACCTGCAGACGGGAGATCTCGCCATCAAGCCAGAGACATTCGACGTTTCCTGCATCGACGCTTTTTTTCAGCAGTTTTCGGATTTGAAACTGTTGCAGAGCCAATCTGCAGTGGAGATTGTCGGCATTCTGGAGGACAATCGTGCGAAACTGCATCATTATGCCATTCAATTGAGATCCTTGGCAGGATTGTGCGCAAAGGACCCCCAGGATTTTCACATTACCAGCGGAGATGTCGGAGGAAATGTGATCCTGGATGGGGACCATTTCACAATCGTTGACTGGGATGATATCGTCCTGGCACCCATCGAACGGGATTTATGGTGGTACATGCAGGATGAAGGCTGGATGCGGACGATTCAAGAAACCCTCTCCGCCAGTGGGTTTGCCTATCGGCTTGCGCAGGACAGGCTGGCATTCTACTGCATCCGGGGCTTTTTTCATTATCTTTGCGAGTATCTGCATTGTTTTCTGGAATGCGATGGGGAAGAGTTGAAGAAAGACGTTGCCGATGCGATGAGGGAGTATATGGGTGCGGATTTCTTCATGAATGTGAATCTCATGAAGGCGGACGCCATTTGCGTGGACCTGTTTGATTCTGCCGGCCAGTCATGACCCATGGTCCCCATGCACGCTTGACGAGGGAATTCCACGGTGTATGGCCATATTTCCGAAACCTGCCGTCAGGGCTTTTTTGGGGCAGGCTTTCACACAGGCGAGGCACCGGATGCAATCCGGATGGTTCGGATCTTCCTGAGGGCGCAAATCCAGTCCACAGGCCTTTTGGCAGGCACCACACCGATCGCACGCGGATTTGTCCACTTCGATCCGGTATAGGCTGACCCGCTGGAACAACGAATAAATTGCTCCCAACGGACAGGCAAACCGGCAAAAGGGACGCAGCGTGAAGAGGGACCCTGCCACGGTTATGGCCAAAAGCAGCAGTTTCCAGTCAAACAGAAGCCCGAGTGTCTCCCGCAAGGGCGGATTGGCTGCAACCAAGGGCAGGCCGGCCTGCAAGGTTCCGGCGGGGCAGACCAGCTTGCAGAACCATGGCGTGCCGATGCCGAATTCATTGGCCAGTGCGAACGGCAGCAGAATGACAAACACAAGCAAAATGAAATACTTCCCGTAACCGAGGACTCGTCCGGTTTGTCCGGTCACCGGGCGTTTTTTCACGGGGATGCGGTGCACCAGGTCCTGAAACCATCCGAACGGACACGCCCATCCGCAGAGCAGGCGTCCCACGCCAAGGCCAATCAGCATGAGAAAACCAATGACATAAAAAGAAGCATTGAACTTCCGGTCCGTGGCCACGGCCTGCAATGCGCCAATCGGGCAGGAGCCGACGGCGCCCGGGCAGGAATAACAGTTGAGCACGGGCACACAGGCAATTTTGGATTTCCCGGTCCATATCGTGCCGGTGGCGAACCCCTTGAGGTTAAGATTGGCCAACAGGGCCGAACCCGCCTGAACAAGCGTGCGCAGAAGATTTCTTCCCGTTCCGTCCGCCTCCTTCACATCATTCCGATGGTCGAATCCGAGACCCGGCCTGTCAGGCTGCCTATCCGATGCCAATGCATTCAAGGCAGACCCGGATTGCCTTTACCAGCACGACAGCAGCCTCTCCGCGGGCAAGGCCAAGGCCGAACAGCAGCAAGGCCGCGAAAAATAAAACGCCCTGCATCACGCGCTTCGCCTGCGGATTTCCCGTAATCGCACGAAACATGCGCCCCTCCGGTAACAGTGTCATTATTCGCGTCTTGTTTCCAGCGCTATTTCCCAAGCAGATTCTTCACCAGGACCAGGTAATCCCCATAGGAATGACCGCCCACAACAGGCTGGCCAAGAACGTATCCCTCTTTGTCGATGAAGAAAGTGGTCGGCACAAATTCAAATTGCTGAAGAAACCCGGATACGGCTTCATCGGGAATCAGGTTCAGGTGCGCTGCTTCGGAGCGGTCAAGGATCTCCTTTGCCAGCGCAAGGGTATCTTCACTGCCGATGTCAACCACAAGTCCGATGAGGCGGGCGTTGTAGTCGGACTCAAGCACTTTTGCCAGTTTCCCAAGATCCGGCATCTCATCGATGCATGGGGGACAGAAGGTTCCCCACATGTTGACCATTGTCAGTTCGCTCCCTGCAAAGATAGTCTGGTCAAACACGTTGCCATCAAGGTCCTGCATGGAAAAGTCGGGGAATTTCGTGCCGGACCGTTCTGGCTTCGGGGTAGGGCTTTCTGATGCCGCCTCTGTTTCCGCGACAGTGCTTTCTGCCGGAGAAGCGGTGCTTTCCGCCTGAGATGCGGTGCTTTCCGCTTGAGAAGCGGTGCTATCCGCTTGAGAAGCGGTGCTATCCGCTTGAGAAGCGGTGCTTTTCACTGGAAGGGTAGTGCTTTCCTCAACCGCCTCCGTTGTGGCATTGCCGCCTGACGGTGATGCCGCCGTGGCGGGTGCACCCTTGAAAATCAGGCTGCATCCGGAAAACAGCATCACGAGGAACAGCAGGAGCAGAATGAATCCCGATACTCGTTTCAAGGGCATCGCGCCGGCTAAAGAGCCTGCCTCCCGTTCACTTGAAAGCACATGTTTTTTCATATGCATGTTTTTCCTCCCGCTTCGGTGACAATGGAATCAGGTGCGGCGGCAATGAAATCTGGAATACCAATAAACCCTGTCATTCGTCATGTCCGAATCAGGACGCAACACCCGTGCCTCCCTGCGCCCGGACCATGGCCACCCCGATTGCCGTAAGTTCCTGCATCTGTTCAGGCTGGAGGGTGCCAAGCATGGCAAGGCAGAGGCCGTTTGGTCCGAACAGGACAATCATCTGCCTGATGGTGCCTGTCTGAAACTGACGCATCGGATACTTCGCGGCCCAATCGCACAATGGGCGCGATGCCGACGGATTCAGCAGCTGCCTTGCCTCAGGCGAACTTGCCAGCGAGGCGAAATCCGATTCCAGCCCTTCCGCATGGAGGTTGAGCGGCTGTGAACCTTCCCATCCGGGCGTATCCCATTCCGTAAAGCCATACATGACCAGGGAAGTCTTCGTAAGCTTTTTTGTGATGGAAGAAAGCAATCCGTCACCCGATGTCGATTGCCCTGCCGCTTTCTGAGCCAGGTACAGGAATCCGCCGGGTGTCTTGAAATCAGGGGAAAGCCATCGGGTAACGGGATTGGCGTTCATCATCAGGGTGGTTTGGACCTGCCAGCGGACCCCGTCGGTTTCATGGATTTCCATTTCAGGTCCTGTCAGCGATTCCTGCTGCTGCTTCACTTTTTGGAGGACGGTCGCCGTTGAAATGTTCCAGGACTCTTCCGGGGTCGGAAGGCCGATGAAGGCGCATAATTGTTCCGCCCGGCGCATTTTTGAATAATATCCGCTGCTGGCATACTTGTGGAAATGGACGCTGCTTCCGTCCACCAGATCAGCCACGATTTGAAAGGTCGGCCCCGAGCGGGATGTGCCCCTGCTGACCTGCACACGGAGCCCGGTCAGATTGTCAAAGGGAATTTCCTTGACGGTATGGCGAACCAGGGCGTGATAGTCCAGTTTGAGTGTCCGCGCCTGCCTGTCCGCCGTAATGGTGAGGACACTTGTGAAGATCAGCGATACAATCCCGGCCGCAGCAATCAGGAACAGCAGGAACGGGGCTTTTGAGGGGGGTGAAAATAGAAACACCGTGAACAACACCGATACGAACGCTTCAATAAGCCAAAGCAGAACCGGGACATCGCGGAGCGTCAATTTGTCATCCATGACGGGCACCTCCGTTGCTCTTGCACGTACTTTATCCCATCATATCCCTACTGTACTGATAAAACAATTACACCCATTATTCCCGCACCGGAAAACCTTTCATAAAAACCTTTCATAAAACCCTTTCACATCCCAGTTATCATCATGATTCATGAAATACTT
>CAZFWQ010000014.1:12780-17535 GCA_964522755.1 uncultured Oscillospiraceae bacterium
TTATAATGTTCTAAAAAAATATAATATAAGAACATATTATCATGATGATTATTCGTGTTTGGACTTTGTTATGACAATCAAACAGTACCATCAATCCGACGGGAGGATTCTGCCTATGGCTGTAAAAATCAAGGATGTTGCCGAGAAGGCGGGCGTTTCTGTCACCTCCGTGTCCAGAGTCCTCAATGGCGGGAAATATGTGAGAGAGGAGGTCCGGCAAAGAATCCTGAAAGCCGTGAACGATCTTGGGTACTCACCGAGCTTCATCGCCAGGAGCCTTGTCCTGCAGCGGACCAACCTCATAGGCATCATCGTGCCCGACCTCACCTCCAGTTTTCACTCGACGATCCTGAGCAGCATCGAAGAAGTGGCCAGCAACAGAGGTTATAACATCTTGGTTTCAAACATCATCGAAGACCTGGCAAAGGAGGTCCGGTATCTTGATATTTTCCGTCAGATGCGTGTCAGCGGGCTCATCATCATGCATGAGAAGATCAACGACGCCGTTGTCCGCCAAATGAAGAAGATGGAGGCCCCCATCGTCTTCTGCAGCGTCAAGCCCGCTTTCCATCATGCTTTCACCTCGATAAACATCGATGACAGGCAGGCGTCCATAGATGCCACGGGATATCTCCTGGGGCTGGGGCACCGGCATATCGCCTTCATCGGGGGCGATCAGCGGGATATCACATCCGGACAGTCACGATATCAGGGGTATTGCGCCGCACTGGAAGGCTATGGCCTTCCTGTCGAAGAGAGACTTGTCCGGTTCGGTGATTACAAAGTGGTCAGCGGATACATGATGATGGATGGGCTGTTGACCGCAAAACCCTTTCCCACTGCAGTATTCGCGGCCTCCGACGACATGGCGGCAGGTGCCATGAACTGCATTCATGACCATGGGCTGAAGGTGCCGGACGACATTTCGGTGATGGGCTTCGACGGTAGTTACCTGACTGAATTGGTCCGGCCGCGACTGACCTCCATGGAACAACCAATCCGAGAGATTGGTGCCTTGTCCATCGAAACCCTGATTCATAAAATCGAGAACGGAACCGGGCACATGAATGAGATCATCATGCATCATCGCCTGGCAGAGCGTGAAAGCTGCCGCGCGCCGGCGACGGTACGGTTCTGATGGGAGCACGTGAAAAAATGATGATTTACAAAATAATACAAAATCATTGTTGACTTTATGGTATCGATTTCATATAATGGCATCAAAAGACTTCATCATAATGAACAAGTCCAACTTTTTCTTACCCTCTGAATTGTACAAATCGACGGCGATCAGCACAGAAGAAGGTATTTGGTGATTGTCACGGAATTGCAGAAAAACAAAATACTGCCATGCGTATCGTTGACCTGATCCTCTGAACACGGCCGTTCCATTCCCTGGTTCATGAAAATGAAAGGGGGCGCTTCCTGTTGAGCCGGCATGCAGAGCCTGCAACCGCAACCGTCACGGTTCCGGTACGCAAGAGAAGGCTTATGAAGGAAATCTACAAGCACAGGGTGCTGTATCTTTTTTTACTGCCCTGCATTGTAAGTTATTTCATTTTCTCCTATCTGCCGATGGGCGGCCTTGTCCTTGCCTTAAAGGAATTCCGGTTTGACATGGGCATATTTCAATCGCCATGGGTAGGTTTCCGATTTTTCGAGAGATATTTCAATTATCACAAGGCCTGGCTCCTCATTCGCAATACGCTGGCTCTCGGCTTTTTGAAAATCGTCCTGGAGTTTCCATTCCCTGTCCTTTTCGCCATCCTCATCAACGAAATCAAGAACCTTCACTTCAAGAAGATCACCCAGACCGTATCCTACCTTCCCTATTTCATCTCGATGATCGTGGTTGTAGGCATGACAAAGCAGATCCTGGCCCCTGATGTCGGAATGCTCAATTTCATCCTCACACAGGTTACGGGAGCAAGGGTGAGGACCAACTACATCATGCAGCCCGAAGCCTTCTATCCCATCATCTTCTTCATCGACATGTGGAAAGGGCTCGGGTGGGGATCCATCATCTACTTGGCCGCCATCACGAACATTGATCCCGAACTGTATGAAGCCGCCAAAATCGACGGTGCGAACAAACTCAAGTTGATCTGGAACATTACCCTTCCGGGAATGCGTTCCACCATGGGCATCCTGTTCATCATGGGATTGGGGGGGATCATATCCACGGGATTCGAGCAGCCCTACCTGCTGAAGACTCCCGGAAACGCCGTTTTCGCCGACATCCTTGACCTGTATGTCATTGAAGTCGGCCTGAGGGACGGGCAGTACGGATATGCCACAGCCGTGGGACTGATGCAGGGACTCGTCGGATTGATCATGGTCGTGACAGCCAATCAGGTAAGCAAGAAATTCACGGAGATCAGCGTCTGGTAAGTCTTATGACCGGCACACCCGGCCATCGGGGATTCTTCCATGCGGCATGCTGAAACCATCATGCCATTTTCACTGGACTTGTCTGCATCAGCAGAAAGTAATCATAAGGGAGGAAGGCGTATCATGAAGAAAAAGCTGCATCTGGTCCTGGCTCTTGTTCTGGTACTGGTCCTGCTTGCAGGCTGCGGGGGGACAGCTCCGACGGAATCCACGACCGCCACCCAGGCGCCTGCGGCCACAGAAACAACCAAGGCAGCCGAAACAACCAAAGCCGCCGAAACAACAAAGGCACCTGAGACAACGGCAGCCGAAACGGTTCCGGAAAAGCCGGCCGCCTGGATCGCAGACCGGACCATACAAGGCCGCGTGTTCCTTGAGAACGACGGCTCATGGCTGCCGGAAGACCAGCTCAACAACCCGGTTGCCTTGAAGATCAAAGAGCTTACGGGTATCAGCATCGAGTGGAAATCCACCGGATCCAACAACGGACTGGAAGAATTGACACTCGCCTTGGCCGCAAAAGACGTTCCCGAAATCATTGTGAACTATCTCGACAACTCAGGGCGCCCTGAAGCCTCCGTCCTGTTCAAGGCGGCCCGGGAAGGCATGTTCGAGGATCTTGCCCCGCTGATCGCGGATACGAGGATTTACAGCAAATACAATGATGCGGCATTCCTGCCCCCGGACACCTACCAGAACATCGCACATCGCGCGGAATTCAACGGCGCCAACTACATGATGCATATGAACATCGGGCGACCCAAGCCGCAATCCGAGGTCAAGCTGACGACCGTCGGCATCCCTGCCGGAAACTTCCCGAAGATCCGGAGCGACATCGCCAAACAGTTGAGCATCAATCCCAACGAAATCAGGACTTGGGATGATTTTCTCGCGCTCTGCGAAAAAATAAAAACCGGCGGATTCAAGGATCTCAACGGCAATGACGTCTATGTCATCGGACCCAGGGTCTGGGGCGGAGACATCGTGTCCAGTGTCTACAAAGCGTTTGATTTCGGCAACGGGACGCGTTTCGGGATCGATGGCGGTACGGTGAAGCACGTTGTGGAAACCGAATGGGCCCTTAAGCGCGTCAACGCCATGAAAACGCTCATTGAGAAGGATTACCTGCATCCCGAGTATTTCACCATGGAGAACAGCCGCGCGGAAGAAGGCGAACTCAATGGCTCATGGGCCATCGGCGCCATGTCGAAATTCGAGGAGCTGAACCCCGCGTTCAACTACATCCCGCTGGGACATCTGACAAATTATGCAGGAGAAGAAGCAGTCTATTACGGAACGGAACGAACTGGCTACTGCACCTGGGAAATCATCAAGGGCGTTCAGAACCCCAAGGAAATCGTTCAATTTGCCGACTTCATGGCTTCCAGGGAAGGTAAGATCCTTTGGCAGTATGGAATCGAAGGCCTGACCTATGATCTTGTCAATGGCCAGCCGAGGGCGAAAAAGGAAATCTATGAAGAGCAGCTCAAAGACGCCATGGCCTTCAAGGACAAGTACGGCTTCACGTTCGGCGGTGGATTCGCAGGTTGGCTCATCGGTTCCACGGACCTTGACCATCTTGTGGATTTTGGTGAGTCGAGTGTTGCTTATGAATTCAATGAAGGTCAGAAAGTCATAGACAAAATCACAGAGTCCGTGAATCCCATCGAACTCAAGCCCATGATGGGCGTCAATGCGCTTTCCTACATGGGGGACCCGGAAATGGCCGACATCACCCCGAATCTCGATCCCGTCCTTAAGGAATGGAGCACCGTCATGGTGCAGGCAGTCATGGCGAAAAACGAAGCCGCCTCCGTCAAGATTCTTGATTCATACAAAAAGCGTCTGACGGATTCAGGACTGGGGATATTCAAGGAACTGCTGCAGAAGAAGTACGATGCCGATCCCAAATCGTTGAATTTCTACAACAACGACCCATGGTGATATTCCTCTTCATGGATTAAGTCTTGGCAACAGGACATTCAGGGATATCCCCGGATGCGGCTTCCGCTCAAGAGGCCGCATCCGGAACCGGTTCCGATGGTACTCAAGGTGAATGCGCCCTTCATCCGTTGATCTTTTGTGGAAAGTGGGTTGATTACATGGCAAGGGGCAATCAAGGACCCAACAGGGCCACTTCCGGAGAAAGGATTTTCTTCATCGTGAACTACCTGTTCATGGGTATGCTCTGCATCGTCATCCTGCTTCCGCTCATGAATATCATCGCGCTTTCCCTGAACGAAGGCCGGGATGCTTCCCGGGGAGGAATCACCTTTTTTCCGAGACGCTTCACCTTCGCCAATTACATGGAAATCCTCAAGAACGGCAATAAACCCCTCCACGGTTTTGCGTTGAACCTCGCAT
>CAZFWQ010000014.1:17545-22599 GCA_964522755.1 uncultured Oscillospiraceae bacterium
GTCTTTTTCAACGCACTGGCGGCCTATGCGTTGAAAAGCAAGACGCTGCCAGGACGGACGCCCATCATCTTCTTCATCTTTTTCACAACCTTGTTCGGTGGCGGCATGATCACTTATTTCGTCCTCATCAAGAATCTCGGCCTCTATAACAATTTTCTGGTTTTCATTCTCCCAGGCATCTACAGCACGTGGAACATCATCATCATGCGCACCTTTTTCGAGGGATTGGGCATCAGCCTGGAAGAGTCGGCCAAACTCGACGGCGCAGGCGACCTTACGGTTTTTTTCAAAATCATCCTTCCGCTGAGCAAACCGGTTCTCGCGGTCGTCGCACTTTTTGTGGGCGTCGCCCATTGGAATGACTGGTTTACCGGGATTTACTTCGTCAGCGACCAGGATTTGCAGCCCATGCAGACACTTCTGTGGAAGATGCTCAGCACGCAGGAACTCCTGAGGAAATACATCGCGAGAAGCCAGACCGGGTTTGACCAGTTGAAACAGCAGTACCTTGTGACATCCGAATCCCTCAAGTCAGCCACCGTCGTCATAGCGGCCGGTCCCATCGTACTGATGTACCCGTTCCTTCAGAAGTATTTTGTCAAGGGCGTCATGATTGGGGCTATCAAGGGCTGACGGGTTCAACACGACTTTTCATGGGCAAAGGACGACCTGGTCAACACGGGCTTCTCAATCGCCGTCAATATGGAAGCAAACCGCTCCTTCATCACCTACGCCGGCACCAATGCGAACTTGAATCTGGACATGCCGGCGCATTTTTTGTCCATTCATGGCGCACGGAATTGAGTCCGGAGAAATGCAAGGCTGGCTGAGACGCTGTCGAATTCAGATCCTGCGCAGAGGTCCTGCTCCACCACGCCCCAGGAGACACCGGATTCATGGCAGGCGTCCAGGATGCCCCGCCAGTTGAGGTTTCCCTCGCCGACAGGGGCAAATACGGGAGCCCACTTCTCATTGAGGGCCATATCCTTAAGATGCACGACAGGCAGCCTGCCGGCCAGTTTGCGTATCCACATCATGGGATCGGCTCCTCCGGCCTGAACCCAATAAGTGTCCAGTTCAAAGTCCATGGCTGGATCGAAACCGTCCAGAAGGATGTCCATGCCCAATTTCCCGCCATATTTCAGGAACTCGAAATGATGATTGTGATAAACAAGGTGCAAGCCGCTTTCCCGGATTTCCCTCGCGGCTTTGCCGCAGCCCGCCGCAAAGGTGGAGAACCCTTCGGCGCTTCCCCAGAATCGTTTCGGCATTTCACCGATGCCGATGACATTGCACCCGATTTCACGGTGAACGCGGATCACTTCACCTGTCTGCTGCAAAATCCAATCATAACCCACATGGGTCGCACAGACCTCCATGCCCAGGTCCCCTGCAAATCGAGCTGTCTTCTCCAAAGAAAGGGCACAGCAGTCAGGCTGCACCTGGATGGCCCGGTATCCCATCGCACTGATCCGGCGAATGGTTTCCATCGCATCCTCTTCCGTTCGGGTGTGGTTCCTCATGGTATACAACTGCAGGCCAATCTTCATTTCTTTCAGCATATCGATGCGCCTTTCCGAATCCGCCTCCTGTCATTCATACGGATTTCATGAACGGGCCGGCGTTAATCCGAAAGAGCGTTCCGCCGGAGGTCCAGCCATTCGAGTTCTTCCATCGTCAAGGCGATGCCAACCGCCGCCAGGTCCATCATGAGTTCGCTTTCCGTCATGGCCCCAACCAGTGCGAATGTGTCCAGAAGGCCGTGTGCCGCATATCCGAGCACATAGGCGATGGCTATCTGGGGAACCGTCAGTCCTTTTTTGTCTGCCAGGAAAAATGTCCGATCCAGGCGTTCGAAGTTGTCTGGATAACAGTATGCCCGGATGCAAACACCGTCAATGGTTCCCCTGGCCTTTTCCTGCTCGAATGATTCCCTGCTGAACCGGCCAGAGAAAAAACCACCGGAAAGGCTGGCGTATGCAAACAATGGCATGCGATTTTCCCGGTGCCATATTCGGGCGACTTCCTCCTTGGGTCCGGCTACGGATACGCATCCCCCACCCCAGGGATCCATGACCTGTTCCGCCAGGGAAAAATGCTGGCTGCTGACTGTGAACGGCCTCAGGTCATGCGCTGCGGCATATTCATTCGCCTCCCGGAGACGCTGCCAGGTCCAGTTCGATCCGCCGTATGTTCTTATCCTGCCTGCTTCCCAATGACGGTGAAGCGCTTCCACGATGGGTCCGACGGGAACTGATTCGTCATCACGGTGCAAAACGAACATATCGACATAATCAGTCTTCATCCTGGCCAGAATGTCATGCAGGTCCGAGTCAAGATCGTGGGGGGTCACACGGCGACGGTCCGCGCTGTGATGGCATCCTTTGGACAAGATGACCATCTTGTCCCTGTTTCCCCGCTTCTCCATCCATCTTCCTATGGTCCGGTCCGCATCTCCATTTGCATACAGATGAGCTGTATCAAAGCAATTGATGCCATTTTCAAATGCGAGGTCCATGATGGCGTGGCAAGCCGCCGGATCGCATCCGGGCCTGAAGACGGAACCCAGGACGATTCGAGAAACCGGCAGAACCAGGCCGTCGACTGTGCCGTATTCCATCTTCATTTCCTCCATGCCGGCAGGCTGCCTATGCTCATATCCCACGTGCCAGTGTCATACCTGTGTACATTGGCCTCGTGGCTGCAAGTGCTCATGGAATCATACCCTGATCGTCATCCATTTTCCCTTGCTGAAGCGAACCATGTACATGGTTGATCTTACCAGAAAATCCACTGTATAGGCAACCCATACGCTAAGCGCACCCAATCCGAGAAACCGGTGGAATGCGATGGTGAGCAGGAAGCGCATGCCCCATATGCCCACCAGGCTGGTGAGCATGACATACCGGATATCCCCGGCACCCCGCAGGGCGCCGGAAAGAACAACCACCACGGACAAAAACGGCTGTGACGCGCAGAAAATGCGGATGGCCACGATTCCTACCGACAGCACCTCCGGATCCGTAGTGTAGATGCCGACCAGAAAAGGCGCAAAAATGAACAGGATCACGGACAGGCTTGTGGAAATGACCACGGCCATTTTGTTTGCTTCATTTCCGGCCTTTTTGGCTACTTCAGGACGGCCTTCCCCCAAAGTCTGCCCTATCAGCGTCATGGCAGCCAGTCCAAATCCCCACGTCGGTATGAAGGCGATGGAATTCACGGAATTTCCGATTTGCATGACGGCCATGGAGGTGGTTCCTTGCCCTGCGAGGACAACCTGTATCATCAGAAACCCGCCCTGCATGATTACCTGCTCCATCATGGCCGGCAGACCGACGCGGCCGATTCGTCCCAGAAGGGACAGGTTCAGGCGAAAGCCTGCTATCAGAGGCGTTTTCAGCGGACCCTCACCGCGCCGGATCCACAAGACGGACAGCACGCCGCCAAAAGTCCGGGAGATGGAGACCGCCCATGCAGCACCGGCCACTCCACCTGCAGGGATCCGCACGCCCAGAGCCGGCAGGTCCAGTCCGAAAATCAACAGAAAGCCCAGGCCAAGGTTGAGCAGGTTGACGAGGAACGCGATGAACATGGGTGCCTTCATGTTCCCCGCTCCGCGCATGTTGCCGCTGATGATGCTGTTGAGCAGAAGGAACGGCAGGCCAGCCATGGATATCCTGAAATAGATGATCGCCAGCCTGACGACTTCCGAATCCGCCGAACCGAAGAACAGCCGGATGATGGGTTCCGTCAGGGCCCGGCAGACCAGGGCCACCACAATGAAACAGACAGTTCCGAGCACGACGGTCTGCCTCATGGCGTTTTTCGCGTCATCGTGCCTGCCTTCGCCGATTAGCCTGGCCACCAGAACGGTGCTGCCGGTGGAAAGGGCAACTGAAAGGACCAGGATGAATGCGATGGTCTGATTGACGATGCCGACGGCAGAAAGGGCTTCCTTGCCCAGCCTCCCTACAAGCATGGTGGAAATAACCCCGACAACCATGACCAGGACCTGTTCCATAACGGCAGGAACGGCAAGATTCAGAACGCTTTTCCTTAAATTCGCCTCGTTTATCAGCATTGGCCGCCTATCTCCCGTGTCCCTTGAATATCCGGGAAATGAACATTTCCCTGGTGCACCGGAGGAAGAACATGCTCATCCCCACTTGGAACCCCATAGCTTCATGGCCTTGATGATTGGCTGAAGGCTCAGGCCCTTCTCGGTAAGGGCATATTCAACGGCAGGCGGGATGGTCGCATAGGCAGTGCGCGTGACAACGCCTTTTTCCTCCAGCTCCTTCAGCCGTTCCGAAAGGGTTTTCGGACTGACGCCGACCAAAGACTTCCGCAGTTCTCCGAACCGTTTGGTTCCACCCTGCAAATCACGGATAATCAGAAACGTCCATTTGCCACCCAAAACGTCAAGTGCTTTTTCTATTGAACATTCAATATGGCAGGGAAGGGGCTCGGCACCATTCCCCAAGAGGCCTTCCGCGATGACGCACTGATTATCCCCTGCGTCCGAGGGCTTGTGGGAATTCTGTGCTTCCTTCAGGTCCATAGCTTTCATTACCATGCCGATGGCCTCCTTTTCAGGTAAAATCAGCATCGTTTCCTTTTCGGCGGCACCTGTTGGAACAGACTGCCTGAGTCGATGCGGATTGATTACAGTTTTCATATCATGTTACGGTTTGGTTATCCGGTTACAATAATGAAACCATGCTGAAATGGTACCATGTGCGGCGTCCTTTGACAACCGCTTTCAAAAGCATTTTAAAAAGCATTTTTTTGATGAAGTGATTCTCAGGTAGACTTTACATGCTTCGCGGCGAATCACCAGGAAGCCACTGTAAATACGCCATGTTCCTTGCGATTATATAGTTTCTTTCTGCGTATTTACAGGGCAGAAAACAGAGAACGGGTGGACCAACTGCGTTGGAAAGCAGCTTTCAGCGTGCAAAAAACCGTGGCGCATTTGATATCGCCACGGTAAGCATGGACTACAGTAAGCGTGAGTCACAGTAAGCGTGAGTCACGGTAAGCGTGAGTCA
>CAZFWQ010000015.1:0-3557 GCA_964522755.1 uncultured Oscillospiraceae bacterium
CCGGAAAGCTGCTGAACGCGCTTGGAAGGAACCATGAAAAACCGCACCCGCCACCTCGTGCAGGCATCACTTGTCGCGGCGGCCTACGCCGCACTCACGCTGCTGCTCCAGCCCCTTTCCTTCGGCATTGTGCAATTCCGTGTCTCGGAAGCCCTGACCGTATTGCCTGTCCTGATGCCGGCCGCCATACCCGGTCTTTTCATCGGCTGCCTTCTGGCGAACATCCTGGGGTCCGGAGGATGGCAGGACATCGTCTTCGGAAGCCTGACGACCCTGGTCGCCGCAGTGCTGACATGGCGCCTGCGGAAAGTGTTCTGGCTGGCTCCAGTGCCGCCTGTCGTCCTGAATTCCCTCGTGGTCGGTTCCTATCTCTGGCTGATGCTGGGACGCACAATGCCCCTGGCCGTTTCCTGCCTTTCCGTCGGCCTGGGTGAAGCCGGAGCCTGTTTTCTTCTGGGATTGCCCCTCTTGTGGTTTCTGCGGCGCAACAGGGCATTGCTGCACGCCCTGAAGATCGAAGACTGATTTGTTTCCCCGCTCTATGAATACCGCTAAAGACCACTTCAAAAAAAGCATGGAAAAAGGCCCGCATCCTTATTGATGCGGGCCTTCCGTATTGTCACCAGTTGTCGGCAACTCTATTTTCGCTTGCACATGCCTTTCTTCCGGGACCGCGAAGAAGGTCAGTAAGTCATTCCCCTCGCCAGCACGCGCATTTCTTCCGGGACCGCGAGGAACGTCAGTAAGTCATTCCCCTCGCCAGCACATGCCTTTCTTCCGGGACCGCGAGGAAGGTCAGTAAGTCATTCCCCTCACCAGCACGCGCATTTCTTCCGGGACCATATGGTGCTTGCGTTTTGGAAGAACGTCATACAGTGCCTTTTCAAAGCTTTCGAGTGAAATGCACCCTGTTCTTTCAATAAGCTTTCCAAGAAGGAACACATTGGAATAAGACAGTTCTTCCATTTCGGAAGCCAGCCTGGTGGCCGGTATGCCGAAAGCCGTCACATCAGCCCTGGTTGGAAGAATGGTGATGAGCGAACTGTCATATACGATGACGCCGTTTTTTTCAACGTAGGACTCGTATTTCGCCATGGAAGGGTTGTTCATGACCACAAGCGAGGAACAGGAATAGATGAACGGCGAGGCAACCGGTTCATCGGAGATGACGATCATGCTGTTTGCCGTTCCCCCCCGCATTTCCGGGCCATAGGACGGAAGCCATGAAACTTCGCGGCCGTCCAGCATTCCGGCAAACGCCAGCAGGCGTCCGGCCGACAGGATTCCTTGACCGCCGAATCCGGCAATGATGATTTCGTGATGCATGGCTCAGCCCTCCTTCTCGCAGTCGACAAAGACACCGAGCGGGTAATAGGGAATCAGCTCGTTTTTCACCCGTTTCATGGATTCCATCGGATCCAGCCCCCAGTTGGTCGGACAGGTCGAAAGGAGTTCCACGAGGGTAAATCCGCGTTTTTCCATTTGGAGCCGGAATGCCTTCTTCAATGCTGCCTTGGCAAGCCGGATGTGCTTTATGTCATGCAGCGAAGCGCGTTCAATATAAGCCGGGCCTTTAAGCGTCGCCAGCATTTCGCACACGCGTATCGGGTTGCCGTGGTCTTTTGCATTTCGTCCGTAGGGCGTCGTGGTGGTCACCTGATCTAGCAGCGTGGTGGGGGCCATCTGTCCGGATGTCATTCCGTAAATGGTGTTGTTGATGAATACCACCGTGATGTTTTCACCGCGCGCCGCGGCATGAATGATTTCAGCAGTCCCGATGGCGGCCAGGTCACCATCCCCCTGATATGTGAAGACGATGCTGTCCGGCAAACTCCGCTTCACGCCTGTCGCGACGGCCGGGGCGCGTCCGTGGGCCGCCTGGACCATGTCGCAGTTGAAATAGTCGTAATTGTTGTAGGAACAGCCAACCGGCGATATGCCGATGGTACTGCCCTCGATGCCAAGTTCGTCCAGCACCTCCGCCACCAGGCGGTGTGATATGCCATGGGTGCAGCCCGGGCAGTAATGAAGCGGGATGTCCCGCAAGGCATGGGGTCTCTGCGCAACAACGGCCATGTGTCATTCCTCCCGTTTTCCGATGATTTCGTGAACTTCCCGCATGATGTCCTTTACCGTGGGAATCATGCCGCCCATGCGGCCGTGAAAGAAAACCGGGCGTCGTCCCTCCACTGTCAGCCGCACATCCTCCAGCATCTGGCCTGAGCTCATCTCAAGCACGAGGAAGGCTTTGACCTGCGGCATCACCTGCTCGAAGGCATGCGTCGGGAACGGCCACAGGGATATGGGCCTGAGCAGGCCCAGCTTGATTCCTTCCCGCTCTGCGGTCTTGATAGCATTTTTGGCGATTCTGGAAACGGAACCGTAGGCGACGAGGATGACATCCGCCCCTTCAATATTGTACAATTCGTACCGCTGTTCCATTTCCTCAATGACCCGGTACTGATTCTGCCGTTCATCGTTCCAGTGTTCCAGCACGGAGGGATCCAGGTGAATGGAAGTGATGGTGTTATGTTCGCGCTTCATGCCCGTACCGGTGGCTGCCCACGTTTTGGCCGGCTCCGAGATGGGCTCTTCGTCGCGGAACCTGACGACTTCCATCATCTGTCCGAGCATGCCGTCTCCGAGAAGCATCACCACGCCCCGGTACTTGTCGGCAAGGTTGAACGCCTCCACCGTCATTTCATACAATTCCTGCACGGAGGAAGGAGCCAGCGTGATCAATTTGTAATCGCCGTGACCGCCGCCTTTGACCGCTTGGAAATAATCGCCCTGTGCCGGCTGGATGCCGCCAAGGCCGGGACCCGCGCGCATGATGTTGACCACGACCGCAGGCAGCCTTGCTCCCGCAGCATAAGAGATGCCTTCCTGCTTCAGGCTGATGCCGGGGCTGGAAGACGAGGTCATGACCCTCTTGCCGGCGGCCGCGGCGCCATAAACCATGTTGATGGCCGCCACTTCGCTCTCCGCCTGCATGAACACGCCGCCGACCTGCAGCATGCGCTTGGCCATGTAGTGGGCGATTTCGGTCTGCGGGGTGATGGGATATCCGAAGTAATGGCGGCATCCCGCACGCAATGCGGCCTCCGCGATCACTTCATTGCCCTTCATCAGCAGTTTTTCTCCCATAGGGGGTTCCTCCTCTACTTCTCGACCGTAATGACGCAATCGGGACAAATCGTTGCGCAGAACCCGCAGCCGATGCATTTTTCCATTTCGAGCACATGGGCGGGATGATATCCTTTGGCATTCAGGGATTCCCTGTCCGCCAGAATGATCTTCTTCGGACAGACGCTGATGCAAAGACCGCAGTTCTTGCACCGTTCACTGTAAAATGTTACCTTTGCCATCTGATTGCTCCTTTTTGAGTAGCCGGAGTTCATTTCGTCATGCCTTTCCGCCGATTCGACACCTTGTGCCGGGGCGGGCTGGCTTTTGAGTCAGAACCCATTGTAACCCGCACGCCGGAATACTGTCAATAAATCGGGGATGACGGCTGCGCGCAGAAATCGGTTTGCGGAATACCGACTGTTGCCCCG
>CAZFWQ010000015.1:3567-9093 GCA_964522755.1 uncultured Oscillospiraceae bacterium
TTCAGCCAAATGAAACGCCCAGCGTCCTGTGAAGCGGTACCCACGGAACCCCATTGGCAGAAGAAATGTACTCAGTCATAAGGGTTTCATCGACCACGGAGGCGACCATGGGGCATCCTTTCATTTCCGCCAGACGGACCGCTTCCCGTTCACCGGCCAGGATGTTTTCACACGTAGTTTCCCCCAGCAGGTGGGTGTTGTTGAGAATCTGCGTGAAACGCTGGCGCGACGCCTGCTCTATCTCCTTCATGTGCTCAAGGGCCGTTTCGGCGTTTCGCGTCATGGGCCTCGATGCGTTGAAGACAAACACCATGGCCAGCCCGGCCTTGTCGATATCGCGGTGATATCGACCTAAAACACGGGCGCCGTCGCCATCCCCTCCCACATCAAGCACGGTGTGGATGCCCTCGTCGCGGATGGCACCCGAGACTTCGGGCATCAGGGCCGGGACGTCGACATTCGTGTTGGCGAACAGCGGGGCGGAAACGCGGATTCCTTCCGCTTCAAGAAGCGAACGGGCATCCAGGCTTCGAAAGAACGGGTTCACGATATCCATGTCAGCCATCAGCACGCGTTTCCCCGATGCAGCCAGCATGCGGGCGAATTGGACCGATATTTCCGATTTTCCGCTGCCGTAATGGCCGGCGAATATGAAAAGCCGTGCCGGACCGAATAATTCAAGCCAATGTGTCGTCTGCATGCACCACCTTCAACTTTCAAACGGGATTCACGTTTATATTCTCCGCAAGACATCAAGTACGGCCTTTTTTCTCGGTTTCCATCAGATCCAGCCGTTTTCTCATATCATCAAGGCCGGCCTATTTTCCTCGGTTTCCATCAAGGCCGGCTGATTTTCTCAATTTCCATCAAGTCCGGCTGATTTTTCTCAATTTCTCCGCCGCCGCGGCACGTCCCGTCTCATAGAAGTTGCCGCCCTTCGAATCAATGACCACAAAGGCCGGCAAATCACGCACCAGCAGGCGCCTGACCGCTTCCGTCCCCAACTCCGGAAAAGCGATGATTTCTTCTTCGAGCACACACCGCGCCATCAATGCAGCCGCACCGCCGATGGCCCCAAAATACACCGCGTTGTTCCTTTTCATGGCGGCTATCACGGCTTCATTCCGAGAACCCTTGCCAATCATCCCTTTCAGGCCCAGATCAAGCAGGCGCGGTGCATATGCGTCCATTCGCCCGCTGGTTGTCGGTCCGGCCGAACCAATGACTTTTCCCGGAGGCGCCGGACAGGGTCCCACATAATAGATGACCTGGCCCTCCATTCGGAACGGCAGGGCGAGGCCTTCGTCAAGGCAGCGAATCATGAGCTTGTGCGCAGCGTCTCTCGCCGTATAGATGATCCCGGAGATGAGAACCGCCTCACCTGCCGTCAAGCCGGATACCACATCATTGCTTAACGGGGTTTGAATGCTTGTCGCCATTTCTTCCTCCGCGGTCCTGCCAGAAAAAAGCCAGGACTTATCTTCCAGTTGAAACTTCGATGTCCCATGGGATAAGGTTGAGTGACCTGCCGTCATATCTGCGTATGAACAACCGGGACGACATATCGCGGAGCCAGAATGTGAAGCCCTGGTTTGCCCCCTTTCAGCCCCCTCACGAGAACCAGGGACGGGGGCTTTGCATCCGATCGCTGCACCATTTGCAGCTGCTTGGGTTCCATGCCGTTTCTCTTCATGACCTCGAACAGTTCGGGAAGGCGTTCCGGCCTGTGAACCATGCAGAAAGCGCCGGCGGGGCGCAGCAGCAGGGCTGCCATTCCGACGGCGTCGGCAAGGGTGCAGTGGATTTCATGCCTGGAAGCCGCCATGGATTCAAGGTCATTCCGCAATGACGTCCCGACAGGCTGATATGGAGGATTGCAAACCACAAGGTCGTGGCTTCCCCGGCCCAGGAGTTTGTCCGCCTGCCGCAGGTCGGCACAATAAATGGAAATCCTGTTTTCCAGGCGGTTTCCCTCAACAGTCCGGATTGCCATGTCCACCATGTCTGTCTGGATTTCAAGAGCCAGGATGCGGGGAATATTTGTCTGCATAGCCATCAGGAGCGCGATGATGCCCGTTCCGGTTCCCAGATCCACCATGCTCTGCGTTCCGCGTCTTCCGTTGCCGTACCGCAGATGGGCCGATGCAAAGGATGCCAGGACAACCGCATCTGTCCCGAAGCGGAACCCTTGTTTCTTCTGCAATATCGCGGCTCCGCCAGGGGTCAGCAGCTCCAGCGTTTCGTCTTCCCCCGTCCGGACAAGACCTTCTGTCCAGGAAATGGCCATATGCCTCACCTTGTTTTTGTTATGGATTTGTTGCCTGGCATCAGAATAAAAAAACCGCCATCGGCGGCACATCGGGGATGGATGGACTGCATGGAGGGCTGTCTCCTGCGAGACAGCCCTTCTTTTGATTCAAGGGATTCCACCGGTTTTTGCGGCTATCCGCTGCGTCCGGTTCATTCGGCAAATCCGTTCAACCGATTATTTCGGTTGAGGGGCGCTGACCGGACACACATTTTCGCATGCGCCGCAATCGATGCAGGCACTCTCGTCGATGATGTACTTGGTATCGCCGGCCGTTATGCAGCCGACAGGGCATTCCGGTTCGCAGGCACCGCAGTTGATGCAGTCGTCGTTGATTGAGTAAGCCATTTTATCCTCCTGATGTTCCATTTTGCATGCACAATCGCAGCCAAAGCGCGAAACCGGGGATTCCTGTCTTGCGTTCTTTCCTGCATGGGCATGGGTAGTCCGGTTATTCCACACAATATGTTATCCGATTCCCTGTTGCCTGTCAACCCAAAAACCATATCTGACGGTGTCGTGAAATGTTGTAATATGTTGTAATATGTAAAAGTAAACCGTCATACCCGGTTATTCTTCCAGCGCGATGAGTTCCAGCGGAACCTCGATGACGGCATCATTCCAGTCGGGAGACGGATTTTCTTCGACAATTCTTTCGTATTGAACAGTCCGAAGTTCCTGCACCGCTTCAGCCTGCCCGGCTGCATCCCGACCGGCCCGTTTTTCCGCATGTGCGCCGTCGCGCCTGTTGTCACGGTTTTTTTCGCGATTGGCGTTTCGGTTTCCATCACGTCCGGATGGTTTTTCCGTTTCCCGTGCCGCAGTGTTACGACCGGTTGAATCAGCTGCCTCACGGGGAGGACCTCCCCTGCCATCCGAACTGCCATGCCGTTTTCCACCGCTTCCGTCACGGATGACCTCGAGATCTTCCACTTTCACTTCTATCAGGTCATTGGCATTTTCAGTGTCCAGGCGCACTTTGACCGATTCCTTCAAGAGGCAGACCATGACGACCGTGCCTTGGCCCTGGGGCGTCTTTACAATGGCGTCCACCTTGGGAGACCGCTTTATCAGGTACTCGTATGCCTCGGTTTCATATTTCAGGCAGCACATCAGGCGCCCGCAGGTTCCGGAAATTTTTGTCGGATTGAGCGAGAGCGATTGTTCCTTTGCCATTTTGATTGATACCGGGTGAAATTCCGACAGGAACGTACTGCAGCAAAGCTCACGGCCGCAGGTTCCGATGGCGCCCATCATCTTTGCCTCGTCCCGGACGCCGATCTGGCGCAATTCAATGCGCGTGCGGAAAACAGAAGCCAGATCCTTCACGAGGTCACGGAAGTCCACTCGTCCGTCCGCGGTAAAATAGAACAGGATTTTGCTGTTGTCGAACGTATATTCCACATCGATCAGCTTCATCTCAAGTTTGTGCTTTCGTATCCGTTCCTGGCAGATGGTCTGCGCTTCCTTTTCGCGGCGCTTGTTGTCGTCGTTGCGCGCCACGTCCTCGGACGTCGCCCGGCGCTCGATTCCCTTCAGCGGTGCCACGACGGCGTGCTCGGGCACCTCATGGTTTCCGTTCTGCACTTCTCCGCATTCTATGCCCCGCGCTGTCTCGACAATGACATATTCACCCTTTTCAAAGTTCTCATCACCCGGACTGAAGTCGTATATTTTCCCGGCGGTCCTGAAACGGACCCCCACTACGATAGCCATACCGGCTCCTCACTTTCATGCTGACCTATCGGATTCACCCGTCAAACAAAGGTCCCAGCGCCGCGATGAGCGCATCCACTGCTATCTGGTAATTCAGGTTGTTCCGGATGCCCAGGCGGATGTCATCCACCCGGTCCATGGCCGCCGTCCAATCCCCACGCGTCCGTATGCGCGCTGTCCTTCTTATTGTATCGGTTTTGTCGGCATTGATCAACCGGCTCTCCACGCCTTCCCGCGCAGCAAGCAGATCTCGCAGCAATCCTTGAAGAAGGTCTGCGATTTCTGTAAATTCCGCCTTGTTTTCAGACAGATGGCGCCACAGGCTTTCCATGCCGGATGCTTCGACAGCGCCGCCCTCATGCGGCATGACGGCAATGACCCGCTGCCGGTTTGTTTCCAGGGTCTTGCTGAGCATCAGTGCCATGGCCCTGCCCGGTATCCCCCGGGAAAAGGCAAGAAGGAAATCCGTGACGGGAGCATCCGAGGACCTGCGCAGGATTTCTTTCAATTCCTCTGAGCTGTATCCGTCCAGGGGAAGCCTGGCGACACGCGAGCGGATGGTTGCCTGCAGCGCGTCATACCCGGAAGCGGTCATGAGGATCAAAGTATTTGCCGGCGGTTCCTCCAATGTTTTCAAAAGGCAGTTCTGGGCCGGTTCGTTCATTTTTTCAGCGTTTTCCAGAAGGCATAACCTTCGGCCGAAAAGGGGTTTTGTTGAAAAAGCTTCCTGCATGGCGCGGATGGCGTCT
This sequence comes from uncultured Oscillospiraceae bacterium, assembly GCA_964522755.1. Taxonomy (GTDB): domain Bacteria; phylum Bacillota; class Clostridia; order DSM-8532; family DSM-8532; genus JAEWSN01. Next base: position 8,341 of record CAZFWQ010000015.1, read on the forward strand.
ATAGGTATCTTTCCGTCTGCCGGGCGTATTGTCGCGACATCAGGATGCGAACCGGCTTCAAAAGTCGTGCAGGAACGGCAGCGTCCGCATGGAGCGGGAAGAGGGCCCGAGCAGATCCAATGGGCTGCGAAAGCATGTGCGATCTTGCGTTTTCCCATGCCCTCCGCCCCGCTGAAAAGGTACGCATGGCCAGGGACGCCTTCATCCAGCATTTGTCGCAGCCTCGCAATGAGCCGTTCCTGGCCTACGACACCGTCAAGTCCAACCTGTTCTTTTCCCGAACGCCTAGAGACATTCATATTGACAAGCCCGCCATAAAGCCGCGGATCTCCAATGCAACATCCTCCTTAGTCCGTTGTTCCGGTCCGTCCATTATCAGAATCCGCTTGATGCGGTCTGCGGATGCTGCGCACAAGGATAGATAACCTTCATGCACCCGGCGGTGAAAGGCCATTTCTTCATTTTCCAGCCGGTCCGCCTCCAAGCCCGATGCATTTCTCCGGGCCATGGACGTGTCGGCATCCAGGTCCAGGAAAAAGGTGATGTGAGGCATCCGCCCGTCAATGGCCATCCGGTTTGCAGCCTGCACGGCCTCCAAACCCAATTTTCTTCCGAATCCCTGGTAGGCGTAACTGGAATCGACAAACCGATCGCAAATGACGACATCTCCCCTGCCCAGCGCAGGCTTGATGACGGTTCTCATGAGTTGGGCCCTCGAGGCGGCATACAGCAGCATTTCCGTTACCGGCTCCA
>CAZFWQ010000015.1:9103-22574 GCA_964522755.1 uncultured Oscillospiraceae bacterium
CAATCCGCGTCCCACCGGGTTCCCGAAGCTGAAGAACCGCTCTCCCGCATGATTCGAACCATTGCGTCAACAGCCTGATCTGAGTAGTTTTCCCCGAACCGTCGTTTCCTTCAAAGCTGATGAATAATCCTTTTTTCCCGTTGTCCATTCCGAATGGTTCTCCATGTCATGCTGGTTTGCCGTGGAAATCAACCAGCGATATTTTCAGTATGATACCCGTCCGGCCTTTTCATTATACAGGAACAACACATGAGACGCACCCGTCTTCCATTCCGAGCATGGATATCCCGGCGGCCGACTGGTCAGACAGCCATTTGACCCGTTCGCATTCGTAGCGCTCTCCGGGGACGATGACCGCGATACCCGGAGGATAGGGCACGACCGACTTTGCGGCGACACGCCCTGCAGCCTGGCTGAGCGGTACCTGTTCCCTTGGGGCGCAAACGGCGTCCCGCAGCGTCATGATGCGCTCAGGCAGTCTGCCGGCATGAAAAGCACCCTCATCAGCCGTTGCCGAAACAGGTTCGGGACAGGGTGAAGACGCGGAATTTCCCCCATGCCCCGCATTTGGTGAGTCCGAAAAAGGGAAAGAATTATCAGGGGCTTGTTTCAGCGCATCGGACAGCAGCCTGAAATCCGCTTCGTCGTGAAACGGTGTCGTGATGAGCACCACCTTGTGCATGTCCGCCATTTCAGCCACGATTCCGTGGATTTCACGAAGCATGCGCTCCAGTTCGATGCCCTTGTTTTCCATGAAAACCACCAGGCGCGCCGGGTCTGCTTCAAAGCCGGGAGGAACGTCGTCCGCGTCGGAAAGGTGGTAACGGCTGTCGGATGCCATTTCACGCCGGAATGCACTGATCCGGCCAATCAGCCCGTCATATGCCTGCCGTCCAGATGACGCAGCCCAGGCAACGGCAGCGTCGATGCAGGCCAAAAGCGGATAAGACGGACTGGTCGTCTGGAACAGGGACAATGCCTCTGCTACGGAGGAAACCGGCAATCCGGGCCTGACGCCGGGCCATGAACGTCCTTCGTGCAGCAGCGCCGTCTGCGTGGGGGCCGGAAGTGTCTTGTGAAGGCTCTGGACCACCAGGTCGGCGCCGGAAGACAGCGCCGTGGAAGGAAAGGGGAGGCCTGCCGCAAAGTGGGCGCCATGCGCCTCGTCAACCAAAAGGAGCATTCCCTTTGAGTGCAGCAGTGTTGAAATGGCTTCCAGGGAAACGGCCAGTCCATAATAATTCGGACGCGTCACCAGCAGGCCGCGTGCATGCGGATGAAGCAAAACCGCTTTTTCCAGCGCCTCCGGCGAGGGTCCGCAAGGCAGGTCCATCGCGCCCGCACGCGGGATTTCAACGAAACAGGGCTGCACGCCGGCCAATTGCAGCGCATGCAGAACCGACAGGTGGCAATCGCGCACGACAAGGAGCGTGTCGCCCGGGCCGGCAGCCGCATGGATCATGGCAAGCAATCCGACTGTCGAACCGTTCACAAGGAAGTAGGTTCGCCCGGCGCCGAAATGCCGGGCTGCGCGTTCCGCGGCAGTCCGGAGCACCCCGGTGGGATTGTGCAGGTTGTCCGTTCCGGCCAGCTCGGTGGTATCCAGTCGGGCAAGCATCGACGGCAAATCCGCCGGCCATCCGCGTCCGGCGCGATGTCCCGGCATATGGAACGAAACCTTCTCCTTGTCGATAACCTGCCGAAGCGCTTCAGCCAATGACCATGAAACGGCTTCCCCGGGAATTTCAGATTCAATCATGACATCGCCGCCGCCATCTTCTACGATTTTCCGTGGTGTTCCGCCTGTTCTTTCTGGGTAGGTTTCTCATGCCGGTGTCAGAATATCGATCCAGTCAAGGTGATTTTTCCCAAGGCCGGGTCTACATCCCGGCCCTGCAAGATAGTATTTCTCATGCCCGGGTCAAAATCTCGATCCGTCGTTTTCCTGAAACGATTTTCTCTACCCGCCGCCAGTCCGCATGTGTCGCCCGCTGACCTTTGTCACTGGCCAGGACAACGATGCCGCCAGGTGCCAGCATGGGAGAAACTGATTCCAGGAGGGCATCCATCCTGTTGCCTTCCATCCCTTCGGTCCCCTTCCACCCGACCAGCCGATTGTGCGGGACGTCGGCGAAGACAATATCCGCCATGAGTCCATCCGGTACGAACCTTGCCGGTATTTCAGTGTTCATCAGGTCCGCCTGAAAAATCAAAACCGACAATGGCTCCTCGAATGCACGCACTTTCTCAAGAAGGCGTTCGGCACTTTCCAATGCGCCTTTGTGGGATTCTTTGCCATATGCATCCAGCATGTCCCGTATCTTCGCCATGCGCGCGGCCAGTCCCTGCTCCGACAACAGCGATAGATTCTGCCGTGCCAGATCAACGGCTTCCGGATCAATGTCCGAACCGCTCAGGCTCAGGAGGCGTTCCGGAAAGTGGAAGCCCAGGACCGCCAATGTGTATCCGCTGCCGCAGCAAGGGTCGTACAACCGGATTTTCCTTTCGGCAGGGAACAGTTCAAGGCAGCGCGCAAATATTTCACATGAAAGCCGGACAGGGAAATGAGACAGGCCGGGTGCATGAAGCAATACGCGTCCGGCGGCAAAATCCTCAAAATTATCACGGCCGGCATGTCGAAAAATCATGATCGCTCCTGTTTCCACCATGTTCGCAGATGCCTGCAATTGTTCACTCCACGCGCGCTTCCGTCCAGTGGAACAACCGCTGCCTATGTACCTGTAATCTGCCTACTCCACGCGCGCTTCTGTCCAAAGCTGGTTGTAGAGTGTCTTCACATCGCCCAGATCGACATATACCTCACTTTTTTTCAGCATTTCCGCGGAAGGCCAGTACGCATCCATCTGAAAGATTTCGGGATAGGCTTCCTCCATCTTCTTCAATGCTTCCGTATTGGGGGAAGTATACCCGACCGCTTCGGAATTCTGAAAGGCGTTGTCCGGATCCAGCATGAAGTTGATGAAAGCGGCTGCTTCCTTGGGATGCTTGCTGCTTTTCGGGGTGACCATGGCGTCGTACCAGACATTTGTCCCTTCTTTCGGAATGACATAGCCGATGTAGCTGAAATCGGCGGTATCGTCCCAGTAAAGGTCCATGGGATCTCCGGAATAGGTCACCCCCATCGCGGCGTCTCCGTTGGCAATCATGTCCTTGATCTCATCCCCGTAATATCCGTTTATCAGCGGTTTCTGCTCCACAAGGCTGTCTTTGGCAGCCCTCAGTTCCGTTTCACTTGTGCTGTTCATCGAATATCCGAGCCTTTTCAGCGCCACGCCCATGGAGTCCCGCACATCCTTCTTCATGATGATCTGTCCCTTGTATTTCGGATTCCACAGGACATTCCAGCTGTCAATGGGGTCCTTCATGAGGTTCTTGTTGTATAGGATGCCGATGGTTCCCCAGAAATAGGGCACGGAATATTTGTTTTCCGAATCATAAGCCTGGTTCTTCGTCTGTTCATCAATATATTTGTAATTCGGAATTCTTGAAAAATCGAGCGGCAGGAGCATGTCTTTCTTGATCATTTCAGAAATCGCGTAATCTGATGGAAACACCACGTCATAACTGCTTCCGCCTGCGTCCATCTTGGCCAGGAGGGTCTCGTTCGTGTCGTAGGTCTTGTAATTGACGCTGATGCCCGTTTCCTTTTCAAATTTCTCCAGCAGGGTTTCATCCATGTATTCGCCCCAATTGAAGACATTGATGGTCACCTTCGCCCCGCACCCGGATAGCCCGGTCAGGACTGAAAGCAGCATCAGGACCGTCAGGAACAAGGCAAGCTTCCTATTCGCGGAACGCTTCCTTTTCGTCACTCCAGACTGTTTCATCATGGAATCGGGCTGTTTCATCATGGAATTGAGCTGTTTCATCATGGAATTGAGCTGTTTCATCATCACACCAGGCTGTTTCATCATAGCATCAGTTCCTCTCCCTTTTCGCTCTTGCGGTTTATTATGAAAAGCAGTATCACCACCGTGACGAACATGACCGTGCTGAGCGCGTTGATGGAAGGCTTCACGCCCCGTTTGGCCATGGAATAGATGAGGATGGAAAGATTTGTGGCGTCCGTGCCGGCAGTGAAAAAGCTGATGACGAAATCGTCGATGGACATCGTAAAGGCCATGAGGGCCCCGCTGATGATGCCCGGTGATATTTCGGGCAAAATGACTTTTCGGAGCGCCATGGCCGGAGTCGCCCCCAGATCCATCGCTGCTTCCGCCGTATAGCGGTTCATCTGCCGGAGTTTTGGCAAAACGGAAAGAATCACATAAGGGGTGCTGAATACGACGTGGGCTATCAGCATGGCCACAGGTCCCAGAGGCAGGCCCGAGGAGATGAACAGGGTCATGAGCGCGACACCCGTGATGATGTCGGGATTCAGGACAGGCAGGTTGTTGACGTTTAGTATCGCCGTGCGCACGCCCCGTCCCATGTAATGGATGCCGATTGCCGATATCGTTCCGGCCAGGGTTGAGATGAGTGTCGAAAGGAGGGCAATGACGATGGTGAACATAAGGGCTTCACGGATTTGCCTGTCTCCTATCATGTCGAGATACCAGCTGAAGGTGAACCCCCCCCATTGGCTGCGGGATTTCGAGCTGTTGAAGGAGAAGGCGATGAGTACCGCAATCGGCGCGTATAGAAAGAAGAATATCAGGCCCATGTACGTCCGTTTCACGAACTTCATCATGCCGCGCGCCTCCCTTCCACCGGCTGGTTCGCGTCAATCCTCGACATGATGGCCATCGAAATGAGGATGACGACCATGAGGATGATGGAAAGCGAAGAGCCGAAATGCCAGTTGCGGTCCGACATGAACTGTTGTTCGATGAGGTCGCCTATGAGCGGCGTCTTTCCGCCGCCGAGAAGGGCCGATATGACAAACGTGCTGACTGCCGGCATGAACACCATTGTGATGCCGGATATGACGCCGGGGATGGATAATGGGAAAATGATCTTCCAAAAAGTGAGAAACCTGTTCGCTCCAAGATCGGAAGCGGCTTCCAGCAGGTGATGGTCGATTTTCGAGAGTACCGAATAGATGGGCAATACCATGAACGGAAGAAAATTATATACCATTCCGAGCAGCACGGCGCCCTGCCCCGGCATGATTTCCAATTTTGGAAGCCCTACTGACAGAAGCAGGCGGTTTATCAGGCCGTTCGGCGAGAGCAGCGACATCCACGCATAGGTCCTGAGCAGGAAATTCATCCAGATGGGCACGAGGAAAAACATGAGCAGCAGGTTCCGATAGCGGAGATCGGCCCGCGCGATGATCATCGCGACAGGATAGCCCAGGACGAGGCATAGGATGGTGCTGGAAACCGCCAGCAGGAAAGAGTCTGCCATGACCTTGAGATAGATGGGCTCGTTGAAGCGGTTGAAATTGTCAAGTGTGAAGCGCCATGTGGACATGTCGTGGATATCGCCGCTCGTGAAGCTGTAAAGCAGGACAAGGACAAGCGGGATGATGACGAACAGGCCCATCCAGGCCATATAAGGCCAGGCTAGCATCCTCATGCGGACCTTCATATCACCCGTCACCCCGTTTCATGGCCCGTACGTCGGAAGGCTGCAGCTTCATGACCTGGATATCCCCTGCCTGCACTTTCATCCCCACGCGGCTGCCGACCGGGAACATGACGGTACGCTGCACCAGGTATTCCCTGCAATCGGTTTCTATCAGCATTTCATAATGGACGCCCTTGAACACGACGGACGTGACGGTTCCCTGCAGCTGTCCTTCGGCCGGATCCACCGTGATGCGGATGTCCTCCGGCCGTATGACAACGTCAACGGCTTCGTTCCGCGCAAATCCCGAGTCAACGCATTGAAAGGCAACGCCATCGATGATGACGACGCGATCCTCGGGCATGACGGCTTCCACAATGTTGCTTTCACCGATGAAATCGGCAACAAACCGGTTCACAGGCTCGTTGTAGATATCCACGGGCGTTCCGACCTGCTGTATGATTCCCTTGTTCATTACAACCACGGTATCCGACATGGTGAGGGCTTCCTCCTGGTCATGGGTGACATAGATAAAAGTGATGCCGACAGAACGCTGCATGTCCAGCAGTTCAATCTGCATTCCCTTGCGCAGCTTCAAATCCAGCGCGCCCAGCGGTTCATCGAGGAGGAGCACTTTTGGCTGGTTGACAAGCGCGCGGGCGATGGCGACACGCTGCTGCTGGCCGCCGCTGAGAGAATCCACATTCCGTCTCTCGAACCCTTCCAAATCCACAAGTTTGAGCATTTTGCCGACACGTTCGCCAATTTCTGCGCGTCCCATTTTCTTGATGCGCAGTCCGAACGCTATGTTCTCAAACACATTCAAATGCGGAAACAGCGCATAACGCTGAAAAACCGTGTTGATATTCCGACGATACGGCGGCACCGGATTTAGATTTTGCCCTTCGAACAGGATTTCACCGGAATCCGGCTCTTCAAAGCCTCCGATCATCCGCAGCGTGGTTGTTTTTCCGCATCCGCTTGGTCCAAGCAGGGTCACGAACTCATTTTCACGGATGCTCAGATTCAGGGTGTCAACCACCCTGATGCCGGAATACGATTTTGTCAGCCCTTTCAGTTCAATCAGCGCCTTGCCCATCTTCCGTGCTCCTTAGGCCATCTTCCAGAGTTGACTTTGGTCAAGGTTCCGGGAGCATGATTCAGGGGTAAAGCTTCCCGAACTTGTCGACGGGCATCACCCGGAAAACAGCTTTGCCTTCGACCGACGTGATGTCGACCAGGCCGAAGCTGCGGCTGTCCATGCTCTTTCCGCGGTTATCCCCCATGACGAAGATCTCTCCCGCCGGGATTGTGATGGGAGCCAGTTCACCGTTCATCACCTGATTTTCATCCGGATCGATCCTGGCGTATGGTTCATTGAGAACCTGGCCGTTCACGATGACCTGGTTGTCCTTGATTTCAAGCGTATCACCCGGCACGGCAATCACGCGCTTGATAAGGCGGTTTCGCCTGAATTCCCCATGAAGCTTCATTGCAACATCGGAAAGATAAACGTTGACCCGCCTGACGAAGCCATCCGCCGATTCATCCTTCAAAAAAATCAGGATATCCCCGTTCTTCGGTTCCGCGAAACGATATGCGAGTTTGTACATGACAAGCTTGTCTTTCGGGAGCAGTGTCGTTTCCATCGAACTCATGTTGACTTCGGTCAGCGCGAATACTTCGCTCTGGATAAGCGATGCGAGTACGAAAGCCATGAGGATGTACAGTACCCATTCCACAAGTTCCCTCATGACGCTGTTCTTCTTCCTGACGACAGGTCCGCCGCCCATTCCTGCCGGACCGGGCGCATAACCGGACCCCCTGCCGGACGACCCTTCTGTGATTCTCAAAATGCCGATGCTATTGCTCATTCTTCCTCCTGTCGCATGAAATGACCTTGTCGATTCATAGCTGCCGTTGATTCATGAACCACATGCAGCGCATGTCCGGTGCCGCGCATGTCCGGTGCCGCACTGCCCCGCAGGCGTGCAGCGCAAGCTAATCAACATGCCTCCCGGGTGATGTCGCCATCAGGATCTCATTGCGCATGAGGACCGTGTCGGGATGAATGGGCTTCCCCTTTCGCATGACGAACGACATCGTGCTGTCGGCGCACATCACCAGGCAGTGGTCAAGGTCCTGGAATGCCGTTTTCCGCAATGGATACACCCAGTCCCCTTCGCGGCCCGGCTCGATAAAGTCGGCCACATAGATGATCTTGTCAAGCAGGGACATGCACGTCTTGCCTGTAGTATGGCAGGCAATGGCGGAAAGGATGCCTGGGTCCGTCACATGAAACCGTTCCCGCGCCATGATTGCGCCAACATGCCCATGCAGCAGTTCGGGTTCGAACTTCTCCACTTCATTGAGCACATAACCGGCTGCCAGCAGAATCTCTGCCGCCGAATCGTCGGAACAATTCTTTCCGCAGTCATGCAGGATGCCGGCCAGGGTGGCCCGTTCGGGGTCCTCCCCGTGGCAGTCCGCCAGCCTGCGCGCCGCATCCATGACCCCCATCGAATGATGGTACCGCTCGCTGTCCAGGTTTTCGCGGATGTACTCCTGTACTTCCAAAAGAATGCCGTTCACTTTTTCTCCTTCCCATAAAATCCGTGTGTTTCGATATAGAGACGCACGGATTCAGGAACCAGGTACCTTATGCTTTTTCCTTCCGAGACCCGTTCCCGGATTTCAGTCGAGGAATGAGGCATGGCCTGCGCCGAAGAGACGCGTATGTCCCCGCCGAAGTTTCGCCTCAAATCACTTATTACGCCTTTTAGCGCGGACGGGTCCGTATCCGGTCTGGGGGCTGCGATGACAATGGCCCTGGAGAGGATGCCTTCGGGTTTGTGCCAGCTCGCAAGCTGGGCGACGGAATCCGCTCCGAGTATGAGTGCCAGCTCGGAAATGCCGTCGGCTTTCAGGCGCTCCAGCGTATCGACGGTATAGGAATAGCCTTTTTTCCCGATTTCATGTTCCGCTATGAAGAAAGCGGGATTGTCGGCAATGGCAAGCCTTGTCATTGCCAGCCGGTGCATTGCGGGGATCAGCTTCATGCCCGACTTGTGCGGAGGGGACCCGGCAGGGATGAAAAGGATGCGCTCCAGGAGGAATTCCTCGCGGATGTATTCGGCAAGCCGGAGGTGACCGTAGTGGATGGGGTTGAATGTACCGCCCATGATTCCTGTCATTTCAACCCTCCGCCCATGATAGGCTGTTTCCATTCATGCCTGAACCGGCAGGCATCCCGCACACGGCAGGTATTCCGCGGAACGCCGGTGCAGCTGCGCGGCATGCTGCCCCTGGAAAAGGGATGAGTACAAGAAATCCGCTGTTTGTCGGATAATGAAGTGCCCGTCCGGCAATGCAGACAGGCACCTGATGAACCATCCGGTTTCAGCGGACCTTGTAGCCTTCGTCTTCAATGGTTCCACGCAGCGTGTCCCTGTGCATGCGTTCGGCATCATACTCGACGGCGACCCGTTTCATCGCCACATCCACAATGACGTTTTCGACGCCGTTGAGGCAGATGAGGGTATCGTGAAGGACCGTGGCGCCATTTTCATCCGATATGCCTTCAACCGTGAATGTTGCATGTTCATTCGCCATTTCATCACCTCTGCCGTTTGTATCCAGTCCATGGGAATTATACACCAGTGGCTTCTCGCATGTCCATGATATCCGGATATTTCCGGGCCTGTTTCTTTGGATGAACCGGCGCGCTGCTTTGAAACGCCATTTTCATTGTTCCCTTTGTTCCAGAATCTCCACGAGTTTTCGCATCCATTCCGGTTCATCGGATTCGAATATCATTGTCTCCCCGGTTGACGGATGAACCAGCTGCAGTTCGCGGGCATGCAGCGCCTGTCCCTCCGTGTTTGCAAGCCGGCACTGTGTGCCGTATACGGTGTCTCCGGTTATCGGATGGCCCAGATAGGCCATATGTACCCGGATTTGGTGTGTCCTTCCCGTTTCCAGGACAAATTCCATAAGCGTGTGGGATCGGTAACGCCTCAGAACGCGGTACCTTGTGACTGCATGCCGCCCGTTGCGCCGGTTGATTCCCATCTTCTTCCGTTCTTTCGCATGTCTTCCGATGGGCGCGTCCACTACCCCTTCATCGGTCTTGACAACCCCGTCCACAACTGCCCGGTATATGCGCGAAATACCATGAACCTGCAGCGCTTCGGACAGGGATTGATGGGACTTGTTGTTTTTTGCCACAACCAGCAGGCCTGAAGTATCCTTGTCGATCCGGTGGACGATACCCGGCCTGATGATGCCGTTGATATCGGAAAGCCGGCTGCCGCAATGAAACATAAGGGCATTCACAAGTGTTCCGTCCGGGTTTCCCGGCGCCGGATGGACAACCATTCCCTTTGGCTTGTCCACCACAAGGATATCCTCATCCTCATGGACAATGACAAGCGGAATGTCCTGCGGTACCGCTTCCAGCGGCACGGGCGCGGGAACGGAAACAGCCAGGTGCTGGCCTGTCTTCAGCTTCATGCCCGATTTTCCGGGTTTTCCATCGACAAGCACCCTGTTTTCATCCACCAGCTGTCCAATCCTGGAACGCGACAGCTCCGGCAGGAGTTGGACAAGGTACACGTCAAGACGCTCTCCGGCAGCTTGCACCGTGAAGTCGTGATGCGTTTCAGGGATTTCCAGGCTGATGTCCTCATCGGACAGATCAGGGTTCATGTCCGGGTTACTGGATTTCATGTCCGGGATTCTGGATCTCATGTCCGGGATGCTGGATTTCGTGTGCGCAATGCCGGATTTCATGCCTGATACATATGGATTCACTCTCGGGTCATTTTTCTTTTTCATATTTGACAACCCCCGGTTCACGATAAAGGAACAAAAGCCAAATGGCCAGGAACAACGCACCCACGTCAACGCAGATATCCGCAAGGTTGAAAACGGGAAAGTTGTAGCCGAACGGGTAGAAATGGAGATAATCAACTACAAACCCCTGCCTTGCCCTGTCAATCAGGTTGCCGATGGCACCTGCCAATAAAAGCGACAATGGGAGCCTTGCCCAGAATCCTTTGAATTTGAGAAAGAAGCGAGCCATCACGACAACTGCGATGAGTGTCACTGCAACCAGGACCCAGCGCATATCCTGCATGATGCTGAAAGCGGCTCCGCGGTTTTCCAGGTATGTGATGTAGAAAAAATCGGGTATGACTTCCAAATCCGAATAGACATTCCGATTCGCCGAAATGAATATCTTGATTGCCTGATCCAGTGCGATCAGGACTGCAATCGGCAAAAGCCAGAACATCCAGGTCCACTTTTTCATGTGTTCTCCTTGTGCGGTTCATTATTGGATAGTGACGCCCGGAAAATAATGCTGCAGGATCTGCGTGAAAGTATAGCCGTTTCGCGCAAAGCCTTTCGCGCCCTCCTGGCTCATGCCGATGCCGTGACCCCAGCCAAAGCCCGTGAAGACAAAATACCCTGATGCCGTTCCCGCATACGCCCGACCTTCGTCACGGCCGACAGCGACAATGGCGCTGCCATTCGCCGCGACTGTGGAGACGCCATCGGCACCCTGTACATACAACCCCTTCGGGTTCACATCCGTCGTACTGCCGTCAGCGCCAAGCACCGCCATCGTTTCAGTACCGCCCAGCGTATACATCTGGCTTGGGAACTCAAGCAATGTCCGGCAAAAGTCACGTTGATACGTCACACTTCCTTTGGTACCTGTGATTCGAAGCTTCGTCACCCGCCCGGAAGTTGAGAATTCCATCGTGGAAACCGTCTGTACGGTGCCCAGGTCCACACCGGCCACTGCAAGATATCGTTCGACATCTGAAGGAGTGAGGATTTTCTGCCAGTAATAATTGTATGAGGTTTTTGATTCGTATGGATCGGGAACACTCTTCAGATAAGGCAAATCGTATCCCCATACATTCAAATTGTCTTCAGTCATGCCCCCGCTGGAGCTGAAATAGAACAAACTGGCCAATGCGCCGTTGTAAAGTGCCTTGAGGCCTTTTGTCGCATCGACCGCCAGGTTGGATTGGATCTTTTCGCCTTCATATCCGTTGTAAACCTGGGATTCTATGGTATCGGACAAATCAAATCCCCATTTCTTGTATTTCCCCATGTTCTTCAATGCATAAGTACGTGCCGCCACCGCTTGCGCCATGATGGCCTCGGTCGGAGCCAGCGCCTCGATTTCACTGGGGACTACGCCATACAGGTAAGGTTCGATGGCAAGAATGTTGATCATGGTAAGGTCGCTGTCCGCATATCGCCGGAATTCCATTGCACCCCGGTATCGTTTGCCGTTCGCGGCCATCAGGTCTCCCCCGTTCTTGGCCACGGCCGTCAGGGATCCGTTGACACCCCCATACAGGCAGACGGTATCAAGATTCGCATCCAATATGGCCAGTCGGTTCGGAGTGGCGGGAACGACGGTTATGTCCGCACTGCCGATCAAGTCCGCTACAACAAGCTTTCCCGCGCTGGCGGCATTCGAGTCGATAAAAAAACCGGTCCACACATACCAGCCGTCTTCATACGCCGGATACGCCCTGACGCCGGAATTCCGGAGAATCAGCGATACGTTTGACGCCGTCGCAAAATCTGGCTGCCTGTTTCCGATGCGCAGATGGTGGGGACCCGCAACCTCCCCTTCATACGGCATTCCGGCGGAAGGGACATATTCCTGGGTCCTGCCATCCGCGGACTTCACGTACCAGGCATCCTTTCTGACATAACACATCTGGGCGTCGGGCTGGTCCCACACCTGCGTCACAGTGCCGTCCGCCGCGGCGGCTGTCAGGGTGATTCCCGTTTCGGACCGCAACGAAACGGTATTGACATTGTCTTTTCCATAATAGATGCCAACCCTGATGGTTTCCGCAAATTGCGCTGCCTGCACCTCGAGGCCTGCGCCCGGGATCAGACTGCTTGTGACTCCCATGAGCGGCATGGCAAGAAGCACGGCAGTCAGCAGCAGCAAGGCAGTCATTTTACCTGCATGCGCCCGTACTTGTTTCTTTCGTATCATCATGTCTTCTCTCTCCCTGTACATTCGGGCGGCGTATCCTGAGTCACCCGGCATGGACATCATTATACCGTTTTGGAGACAGGTTGTACACTAACGCTGCGCATCCCTGATACTGAGCATCCATGATACTGACATCCATGATGCTGCACATCCATGACACCGCATATTCATGACGATGCAAACCGGGACGATGCATATCCCCGACTCCACATACCCCTGACGATGCGTATCCCCGACACCGCATTTCCCTTGCGATGCAAACCGGGGCTTGGGTCCCACCCATCCATGACTGATGAACGATGGCATGCTTTCCATGAAGGTTCATACTGAGGACGGATGAATATGTAATGCAATGCGTGGCGGTTCTTTCCGAGATGACAGGAATATTGCCGGAAGCATGCCTTGCCGCTCATCCAACAAATCCTGATTTGCAGGATATGGAAGAATTGAGCATTCGTATTCAAATGGATTCAATGGAAAGGGAGGGGATTTTGATGATGAATCATTTTCCAAAATCGGATCGGAATGTCCTGCGTTTCTTGACCGGCCAGCGAGGAAGTTCCATGATATTCTTCGCATTGTCGCTGATGGTGATTGCCGGCAGCGCCGCACTCGTCACGGATATCGGCATGCTTGCCATTGACAAGGCGCGGCTGGGCAATGCCGTCGATGCCGCGACACTGGCTGCAGCCCGTGCCCATCTCGAGCGTCCGGGCACCGAACGATCAGTAGCTGCCTCGTATCTTGAAAAAACGGATTCCCAGGAGTGGAATTCACCCTTAACATCGACCATCATGACAATGAATTTGAGATTATCGCTTCAAAAGATGTTCCATACGGATTTGGAAGGATACTAGGCGTTGACAAGGCGACCGCCCACTCCAGGGCAGCCGCAAAAGTATTGCC
>CAZFWQ010000016.1:0-7338 GCA_964522755.1 uncultured Oscillospiraceae bacterium
GGGCCCGCATCTGCACTTTGAATACCGCTTGAACGGGGATACGAAGAACCCGGTATCCCATCTGGGGAAGAAACAGCAATAACGCTTCAAAGTCTGGAGTGACAGCTGCGCATCTAAAGCCCGGCACTTGTTTTCGAACATATGTCATCAGGGTTGAAAAAGAAAGGCACCCGGGCGGGTGTCTTTTATTGGGCCTTTCGCGCGTGCAAAGGCCGGGAAAGGGAAAAAATGAGAAAAACCGGAAAGCGAATCCTCATGGCACTGACAGCTGTTATTCTGGCCATCGCGGTATTCATGTCCGGCTACCTGTTCGCCGTCGGGCGCTTCGTATCCTTTGAGGGGCTCGCCTCCCGCCCGCTTTCGGACTGGTTCAAGCCGCAGTCGGCAATCCTTCTTGACAGCAATGGACTGGATCCCAACGAAACGAATGCCTTCAATCGCGTCCTGGGGCTGCTGAAGTCGCGCTATTACAAGCCGGTGGACGAAAACACGCTGCTTGACGGTGCCATCAAGGGACTTGCCGCAGGCACGGGAGATCCTTACACCAGCTACTTCACGCCCGAAGAGATGAAATCCTTCCTGGAAACGACAAGCGGCAATTACGTGGGTATCGGTGTCAGCGTGGCCATGGACGATAACAACCTCCTCACGGTTGCGGAGTTGTTTCCCAATTCACCGGCCTTGTCCTCGGGATTGAAAGTTGGGGATAAATTTGTCAAAGTCAATGGCGAGGATGTGACCGGCATCACGGAATCAAGCCTCATCATCAAGAAAATAAAGGGCGAGGCCGGCACGGAAGTGACCATCCAGGTATACCGTCCAGATGACGCCAAATACCATGATTTCACAATGAAACGCCAGGCCATAAACGTGCCCAACATTTCTGGGAAAATGCTGCAGGACAACATCGCCTACATCCGCATCAGCCAGTTCGACGGCGATATCGCGCGGACGTTTTATGATCTTTACATCAGCCTTTCCTCACAGGGTGCCAAAGCACTCATCATCGATCTCCGCAACAATCCCGGCGGGGATTACGGCCAGGTGGTCGCCATCTCCGACATGCTTTTGCCTGAAGGGCTCATTGTCTATACAGAGGACCGGAACGGAAAACGGGAAGAGAAACGTTCCGACGCATCGGCTCTCAGTATCCCGATGACTGTACTGGTCAACGGTTTCAGTGCGTCAGCCTCGGAAATCCTCTCGGCCGCACTGCAGGACTACAAGAAGGCGGTCGTGATTGGGGAAAAGACATTCGGCAAAGGACTTGTCCAGACAATTGACACCAGCTTCGCCAATGGTGCGGGATTCAAATACACCATATCCACCTACTATTCGCCGAACGGGCACAACATCCAGCATGAGGGCGTCAAGCCCGATATCGAGGTCAAACTGGATGAAGCATACGCATCCACTCCTTTGTCGGATATTCCGGAAGGAAAGGACAACCAGTTGTCGGCAGCCCTGGTGGAACTCCGAAAACAGCTCGGTGTGCCCGCGGGGAAATAAACAGCAGTGGAATGTGGTTCACTTGGGAAAATAAACGGCGGTAGAATGTGGAAAGTTTATGAAAATAATCAGAAATAGAAAGCGAGTCACTTCAAACTTTCTTGAATAAGCACCGGCGATAGTGGTAATCACCTCCTGAGGTGAAGAACATGACGAAGAAGGAAGAGACATTGAAACTGCAGGTGGCCCGCGAACTCGGCTTGATGGACAAGGTGATCCGGGACGGATGGAAAAGCCTTTCTGCCAAGGAAACCGGCAGAATCGGCGGCTTGGTGTCGCGCCGGCAGAAACGGGAAAGCGAAATCCGTTTTTGATGATTCTGCTCCGAACCAATGATTCTGCTCCGAACCGATGAGGATGCGAGGCACGAATGTATGTCACTCTGGCCCGGGTTTATGATAAACTGACGCAGGACATCGATTATGAAGCGATGGCCCGACATGTTGTACGCGTTTTCCGGACCCACCATGTCCGGCCTTCGCTGGTTCTCGACTTGGGATGCGGTACCGGCAGCCTGGCCTTGTCAATGATTTCCCGCGGATTCGACGTGATTGGGGTGGACAATTCGCCGGAAATGCTGGATTGCGCCTCTCGCAAGGCGGAATCAGCCGGAAAGGAACTGCTCCTTCTGCTGCAGGATGTCCGTTCTTTCGAATTGTACGGCACGGTGGGAGCAATCCTGGCCACGATGGACGTGCTGAATTACGTTACGGACAAGCGGCAGATGCTGAAGACATTCCGCCTTGTCAGAAATTATCTTGACCCGGGCGGACTCTTTCTGTTCGATTTGAACTCTCCTTACAAACTGTCCGTTCTTTTGCCCGGCCAGACGTTCTACCATGTGGACGAAGAGGTCACCTGGCTTTGGAACAGCACGTACGACAAGCGGCGAGCCGTCTGCACGTTCGACCTCACATTCTTTCTTGCAGACGGGGAGGGCTTGTTCCGCCGGCATGACGAGATTCACGAGGAACGGGCCTGGCAGGAGGAAGAGATCCAGGAGCTGATTGCAGCAGCCGGGTTGGAATGGCTGTCTGTCCGTGACGGGTTTTCCGCCAGCGAACCGGGTCCGGAGACGGAACGGTTTTTCTTTGTCGCGAGACGTCCCGTGTGATATGATGATGCCACTTGAAAACCACGCAATCTGACAGGCCGGATGGAGGTATTTTCCCTTGGGCAGACGGGAAACGCGCGAATGCGCCATGAAACTCATTTTTCAGACCATGCTGCAGCGCGACGACATTGAAGAGCAGATCAACCGTTTTTGTGAAGAAAATCAACTTGCGGAAGGTGTGGAACTGGATTATTTCCTTGATGTGGTGCGAGGTGTCATATCGCATGCGGAAGAGATTGACGAAAGGATTTCCCGTTACTCGAAAGGCTGGATGACCTCCCGGATGCCGAAAGTGGACCTTTCCATCATGCGCCTTTCCAGTTATGAGATGGCTTTCCGCAATGATATCCCCGCTTCCGTCTCCATCAATGAGGCTGTGGAACTGTCAAAAAAATACGGGGATGACCATTCTCAGACTTTTGTCAATGGAGTGCTCGCGAAAGTATATCTTGATATCCACCCGGTTCAAGGGGCTGACAAATGATGCAGGTGCAGACGGTATCGGACTTGACCCGACACATTGGACAACTTTTTTCCGATGATGCAAGTCTCTCCGATGTGACGGTCACCGGCGAGATTTCCAATTTCAAGCACCATTCCTCGGGACATATGTATTTCACGCTCAAAGACGAAGAGAGCGTCATCCGGTGCGCGATGTTCCGCTCCGCCAACAGCCGTTTGCGGTTCAGGCCGGAAGATGGCCTGCGCGTGCTTGTTCACGGTTCGGTATCCGTATACGGTCCCGGCGGCACCTATCAGCTGTACCCCGACAGGATGGAGCCTGACGGACTGGGAAGCCTGTATCTGGCTTTTGAACAGCGCAAGGCGAAGCTTGAAAAGGAAGGCCTTTTCGATTCATCCGCCAAACGGCCAATCCCGTTTCTTCCCCGCATCATCGGAGTAGTCACATCGCCGACTGGCGCCGTCATCCGCGATATCCGCAATGTGGTTTTCCGCAGGTTTCCAACAGCGTCCCTGCTTCTGGCCCCATCGGCCGTACAGGGTCCTGACGCGCCCGGGCGGATTGAAGCGGCTTTGCTGCAGCTGCAGTCGGTGCCGGGGGTCGACGTGATCATCCTCGCGCGCGGTGGGGGTTCACTGGAGGATTTGTGGGCGTTCAACGATGAAAACCTTGCCAGGGCCATCAGGAAAAGCCGCGTGCCCGTCATTTCCGCGGTAGGGCACGAAACGGATTTCACCATCGCCGATTTTGTCGCGGACCTTCGCGCGCCGACTCCTTCTGCGGCGGCGGAGCTGGCGGTGCCGGATGTGGCGGCGCTCCGGGAGTACTTTCTGCGGATTGGGAATCGAAACCGCAATGCGTTCGCCAGACGGCTGGAAACAGCGCGGCTGCGCGTCGGCCAGCTTTCTGCAAGGCCGGTTTTCAAGCGGCCGCTCTCTGTGCTGGATCAGCGGCGGCAGAGGCTGGATGTGCTTGCGCAGCGAATCAGGCTTGCCGCAGGTGCCGGTTTTGAACGTGCGGACGGGCAGCTGTCGCTGCTCGCGGGCAAACTCCATGCGCTGAGCCCGCTGCAGGTCCTGGTTCGCGGATATGCAACGGTATCTGGGGAAGATGGAAAAACGCTGACCCGAATGGCAAGTATCAGGGAAGGGGATCGAATCGTCGTCCGATTCCATGACGGCACGATCGATGCGGGAGTTGAATCGGTTCACCCGCTGAAACCCGCAGCGGAACAAGGGTTTCCGGGATGATGGGCCGTAAGCCGGACAAACGGTAGAAACGCGGGCTGGGTGTGGAATCCCTCGCTGTGGCAAGCAAGGGGCAATGGAAAGAGGAAACAATGAGAAGAGGAAGCAATGGAAAGAGGAAGCAATTGATAGAGGAAGCAATAGATTGAGGAAGCAATAGATTGAGGAAGCAATAGATAGAGGAAGCAATAGATAGAGACCGGTTTCAAAAAGAGGGCAGCTGCGGGAGGATGGCCATGGCAAGGAAAAAAGAGAACGCGCAAGATCAGGTTGTCGGCCCGGAATCGGAGATGACATACGAAATGGCGTTGGCAAAGCTTGAAGAGACTGTTTCCAGGCTGGAAGCGGGAGCGCTTCCCTTGGAAGACTCGCTGAAGGCGTTTGATGAGGGAGTCGGCCTGATCAGGCTTCTCACGGGGCGTCTTGACGCAATGGAACACCGCATGATGGTCCTGCTTGACGGAGAAGACGGCGTGAAGGCTGTCCCGATGGATGAGCGTGATTTGTAGATGAAAGCAGCAGCCAAACCTTCTGATGGCTCGATACCAGGAAATTCATACGGTCGCGATGCGTTCCTGGCGCAGCTGGCCCGGTACGCCGAAATGACTGATGAAGGGTTGGACGCCATTCTGGCAGTGCCGGACGTTCCGGAACGGCAATTGTTTGACGCGATGCGCTATAGCGTGTCGGCGGGTGGAAAGCGGATTCGCCCCGCCTTGTTACTGGCTGTCGGCGACATGTTCGGGGGCGCCCGCCTCCGAATGCTGCCATTTGCCTGCGCACTGGAACTCATCCATACCTATTCACTCATCCATGATGATTTGCCGGCCATGGACAACGACGACTACCGCAGGGGACGCCCCACAAATCACAAGGTATATGGCGAAGCAATGGCCATACTGGCCGGTGACGGCCTTCTGAACCTTTCATATGAGCTGATGCTCGGGACGGCTGCCGAAGCTGAAGGCGACGGTCCCGGCATGATGGCGCGCGTCGTGCGCGCCGCCCGATGCGTGGCCGACGCCGCGGGCGCATGCGGCATGGTCGGCGGGCAAGTCATCGACATGGAATCGGAAGGGCACCAGGTGGAAGGGTACATCCTTGAGCGGATGCACAGGCTTAAGACCGGGGCTCTGATCCGTGCCTCGGTCATGGCGCCGGCCATTCTCTGCGGGACGGGTCAGGCCGCTGCGGATGCGTTGTCCTCATATGCCGACAATCTGGGACTCGCTTTCCAAATCAGGGATGATCTGCTGGATGTGCAGGGAATCACGGCTGAACTTGGAAAACCTACCGGCAGTGATGCAAAGAAGGGAAAGTACACATACGTGACGCTGCTTGGTACCGACAAGGCCCTCATGGCTTTGGCCAAAGCCAGGCACGATGCGCTTGATGCACTTTCCATGTTTGGAGAACAGGCCTGTTTCCTGAGGGAAATGGCTGCATTCGTGGCCGACCGAACAAGTTGAACATGGCTGCGCCCGCAATTGGCCATCCCTGCCAAGTATGGCGGGGATGCCTGCCCGGAGCGTCTTTTTACATGGGAATCCGCTTTATGGTATAATCTAAGGGTGTGGAATGACGCAGTATCCTAGTCAGTACTGCCTGCTTCGAAGACGGGCCTAAAAATCCGTTAAAGGGCATATCGATGAAGTTCCTGGTGTCGGCTTGCGACGCCCAGTCCTGGGCTGATGCTGGGAGTTAAGGTTCAGGGGCGACCCGCAATGGCATGCGGAACAATGACCCCTCCACCGCGGAGACCCTTCCTTGTGGGAGACAGGCTGACCGGTTTTCCGGAAAAGGCCTTGGCTACGAGAAGGGCTGAAACCTGTCATGCGGTACCCTCATGGTGCTGCGGACAGTGTAGCCTGCCTTGCGTGGAGCCTTGGGGATGATGGATCAGGTGTTTGTGTGCTGGCCGGCACAGAAGCATTATCGCCGTCTGAAAAAGGTTCTGCAAAAGAGGCTAGAAGCGGGTAAGGCTCATGGGGAAAACCCCTAGGCTGTAAACCAGGCTTTCCGGGGATTGCAGTGTGGACTTAAGTGGTGATCAGGCTCCGGAGCGGGCAACCCTCCGGCGGACATGACAATGGGAAACCACCCGGTCGGCGACGACGGGCCGTGTGCGGGGAAAACCTGCCTGACCTATGACGCAAAATTTACCCGGCAAGCCGTCATTCTGCATTTTTTTCATATGTTCTTTTCATGGCGGATCATCATCTGACCCTGCCTTTGTTGTTTTATGGAAATCTGGCTGTACTGATGGAAAGCGATTGGGGAGCGGAACCTTGCGAAAGAAGAAATCCGAAGGCAAATACCTGACACAGCGGGACAAACACCGCAAATCCATTGCACAGACCATACCCTTCAAGCGGGAACCAGGGCTGGAACGCAGACATACCATATGGTCCCTTTTCATCATGGCCTTGTCGTTTTCCGTTTCCGTGCTCCTGCTCCTGATGTCCAGCAGCCTGTTTGCCCAAGTGGAGCCAGTGTGGGCTTTTTTGTCCGTCATCGTCATCATTGCCGTAGGCATAGCCTTCGACATGATTGGGGTGGCGGTGGCAGCAGCGGAAGAAACCCCATTCCATTCCATGGCTTCCCGGAAGGTACGCGGAGCCCGGCACTCCATCCTCCTGATCCGGAACGCCCCCAAGGTGTCAAGCATCTGCAACGATGTCGTGGGGGACATTTGCAGCGTTGTCAGCGGAACGGCCGGAGCTGCCATCGTTTTCAGGTTATACGGGCGCATATCCGACACCACATGGGTGGAAATCCTCATGGGTGCGGTCATTGCGGCATTGACAGTCGGAGGGAAGGCGTTCGGCAAGAATTTCGGCATGGAAAACAGCAATTACATCATCTTCGCAGTGGGGCGGCTTTTTTCATTTTTTTCAGAAGCAAGGCAGCGGCAAAAGCGCCGGTCCTGAAGAGCAGGCCAAGCCAAAACTCACCTTGGGCGGTGTTTTCGGCAGGCGGCTGTAGGAACCGCATCACACGCCACG